>JAYEJS010000047.1 GCA_034660695.1 Candidatus Thermoplasmatota archaeon
CATCCCATCCCATGGGTTCATCAAATTAGGATGGGATTCTCTTATTTTTTACGAAATTTTTTGAGCTACGAGGTATCTCAAAAATGGTTAGCCTTTTATATGATGAAGCCTAATCTGTATCTACCTATCATTTAAATATCGTATCCTTTTCCCTCTTAATTCTTGAGAGTGAATTTCTCGGACCTTTTGATAAACTCGTTCAATCTCATTTGATTTAAAAGTGACTATTTTATTAGGTACAGTTACTTTTGACAAGTTTTTTGCATATCTGTCATTATCATCAAATGACATCATGTATGAAAGGTCATTTAACTGTTGTATCCTATATTTTATAAGTTCTTCTCGTTCCTCTTTCGTCTTGGCTAACTGCAACTTTTTTAAAAAAGACGATAACTGTATTGGTTTTTCTTCTGCCTTGTTAATTTGCATCTTCTCCCAAAAAGATGCTGAAAAAACATATGCCTGTATTTTCCCTTGTTTTTGTAATTTTTTTAACTCATTTAACTCATTTTGGACACGATATTTAAAACATGAAGTATCAAGAGTTAAAGTAATCATATATTATTATTAATAACAAGATTAATAATTTAAAATTTTGGATTTATTTTTACGATATGGTTTATTATTTGGATAAAAAGAGGTAATTAACTAACAAAATTTACCGGTAAATACGCATGGAAATCCTCCCTTTTAATAGCAATATCAACTTCCCAGTAAGAAAAGAAAAATAAAAAATAATAGGGCCAAAAAGCCCCTTAGAAACAAAGACCCATTCTGGGCGATTGCTTTTTTATCAAGCCCGACAAATTTTTCCTCAAGTTTCTTTGCTACCCCCATCAAGCCCCAGTGCCAAGTCAGTTGCCTTGTCATATATCTTTAAATTCTTCTCCGATTTGGGCTGTGGTAATCAAATCACTATTTCTTTCTTTATTGCGAAATTTTAGAAAGACAGATATACCAGTTGGATATTGTCTATAATAAAGGTAATAAAATGGAAGGAACAGTTAAAAGATGGATGACATCTTATGGGTTTATTGAGGCAGAAGGAACGAAGGAAGATATTTTTGTTCACCAGTCTGAAGTGAAAGGAAATAAACCATTGATGGTTGGACAAAAAGTGAAATTTGATGTAAAGGAAGAATCGAGAGGACCAAAGGCGGTAAACGTTGAAGTGATAGAAGGATAGGCAAAAAGCCATTGTAAGTTGACTCATGGCACATTTGGATTAAAAACTGCATATACAAGGTAGTGATCGCTCTCATCTTTTGTGACATCGCTCATAACACCTGCGCTGATGAAGTTATTCTCAGTCGCATTATTTATGATGATTGAAGTTGTCCTGCTCTGCAGGTGTGTAGTCCTGTCAGGTAGATTAATACAGCAGGCCTTTTTCCACCATTTCTTCTCTAATCTGGCCGAATGCATTAAAAGCTTGCTCTGGTTTTTTTTTGCTCCTACACACACCACTCTCCCAGAATTGAACAGCAGCAGTACCACCCCAAGGTCTGGACGGCGGTACACCATGCCTGGAAATATCTCTGGCTCATATTCCACGTTTTCAAGGCCTAGCTAGGGCAGTTGCAGTCTCTATAAGGTCGAGTTTTCCATGAAGGTCGCCGGATGCAACAATGTTATGCACATTAATATCTGGTTTATCTGCAACGTTAAACCCTGCACGGCTGAGCATATCCATCATTCCCCGCACACTTTTTTCAACGTCCTCAACGGTCCTCGCTCCCGTACACACCACTTTTCCACTGGTAAACAAAAGAAAGGATGCCTTCAATTCCTTTGGTCGCAGTACCAGCCCGGGAAAAATGTCGGGAGTGTATTTGGTGTTGGGTAATGCTTTCTCAATCCTTTTCAGGTCAAGCATGTCAGCGATGGACGCAGATGCCACAATGTTTTGAACCTTTATGTCGGCCATGATAGTTGTTAATGTGCCCATCGACAATAAACGTTTCTATACAATTAGTCTCTACGAATAAGCTCCATTTTGTAACCTAATTGTTTCTCCTCGGGTGACGAGAAGAAACAATCTATTCCTCTAAAATTTTCAGATGGAGGAAAACGAGGGATGGAAAACAGAGTTTTCGGG
>JAYEJS010000048.1 GCA_034660695.1 Candidatus Thermoplasmatota archaeon
TTTGGTCTATGAAAGCCAAGTTTAGTGCAAATCTCCTTTACGGCATTCCCTTCACTTGATAAACGAAGAATCCTTGCTCTATCCTTGATAAAACTCTTACTGTTTTTGAGATTCTGCCAGATAAACTCCTTCTCTCCCTCTGTTAGATCTCTAACTCTTAGCTTAGGCTTTCTACCAGCATTTATTTTTCTCCTTTTATTTACAGGTTCTACAGGTCCCAAATATCTGCTTTTGTGTTTCACTTTCTTTCCCATTCTATAACTCATTCTTTCATAACGATACTTCCTGCCTTTTATTGTCTTAATTTCAATATATGACATAATAATAGTTAGGGTGCATAAGAATATAAACTTAATGGTAGTAAAATGCGTTTGTGCCACCTAACAAGCTAGGAATCAAAATTTAAGGTTTGGTCTATATTAATGCCAGAGCAATACAATTCTTGTGATAAGAATAGGAGTTGCCGGCATACCCCTATCATGTAAAGACCGAACCAACAGGGACGGCATCATTTATACAAAAAATCTCGGCTTGTCGGCCATGGAAATACAGTTTGCCAGAGGATTTATTTCAGAGGAGGAGGCAGAGGAATTAAAAGATGTGGCAAGCAAATGCGATATGGAATTGTTTGTTCACTCGCCCTACTACATAAATCTCACCGGAAATGAGAGAAACGTGGAGATGAGCAAGAATAAGATAAGGAAATCAGCTCATCTCGCTCAAATCATGGGCGCAAAAATCGTTACGCTTCATACAGGATTTTACGGCTCTCTATCAAAAAGGAAAGCCATGGAACGTTTTGTAAAAAACATACGCTCTCTACGGGATGAGTTAAAAAAAGGTGGCATAGAAGTGTCACTCGGCATTGAAACGATGGGCAAGAAAGAGGTTTTTGGCAGCCTGGACGAGGTCATAGAGGTTTGCAGGCGTGTCCGCGGCGTGTTGCCTGTTCTTGATATCGGGCACATACATGCAAGGGGTGATGGCTGTTTGAAGGATAAGAAGGACTTTCAGAAAGTATTCGATAGAGTCAGCGATTTGGAAATGGATCATTATTTGATTCATGTAACCGGGGTGAAATACAACAAAGATGGAGAGATGTATCACGTCCCCATAAGGAAGGGGGATATGCCGGTCATAGCATTTATGGGATGCATTATTGAAAATGACTACAATATCACTCTTATATCAGAATCACCCATACTGGAGCATGATGCAGTATACTCCCAAATACTGCTTGATAGGGCAATGGAAATGTCAAAATGAATAAGGAAAGGAATTTCGAAAAATCGGTTGATTACATAAACAGGATGATAGGGGGCATTCTCAAAAACGTGGATGAAAAAAAAGTAGATGATGCGATAGACCTTTTCATGAATGCAAAGAGAATTTTTGTTTATGGTACGGGGAGGAGCGGGCTGGTGGGGAAAGCGTTTGCCATACGGCTTGTCCATCTCGGCTTTCAGACATTCGTGATAGGGGAAACCATAACAGCCCCTGTTCAAAAAGATGACCTTGTGATGCTGATATCCGGCTCTGGAGAGACAATACCGGTGACCATGACCGCGGAGATTGCGAGGAGACTCGGAGCAAAAATAATATCGATTACAGCAAATCCTGATTCCCACATAGCCAGATTTGCCGATGTTTTGATATCCTTCTCGATAAAAGGCGATCCCAACCTTGCTCCCCTCGGTACCGTTTTCGAGGCAAGTTCATGGATATTTCTCGACGGGTTTGTTTCCGAGCTGATGGCAAGGAAGGGCGAAGATGAGAAAAAAATGAAAAAAAGGCATGCGACGCTGGAATAACTTTTTAAGTACCGGGATATTCAAATTTGATGAAAAAATACGATTACGAGGAATTGTTGAACCGGTCAATAGAATCCCTGCCGGAAAAGGTGACAACAAAGGAAAGGTTTCAGATGCCCCGTGGAATTGTCTTTCGCGAGGGGAATACCACCATTCTAAAAAATTTCCTCGAAATATCAGGCATTGTGAATAGAGATTCCCAGCACATTCTATCCTATTTGCTGAAGGAGCTTGGCACTGCAGGCGAGGCGGAGGGGGAGCGGGCAATATTTCAGGGAAAGATACCGGAAAGAAAGGTACAGGAAAGGTTGGAGGATTATGTGAACCGCTTTGTATTGTGCAGGGAGTGCGGCAGGCCGGATACTAAATTAATGAAAAAGAACAGGACGCTTCTGTTAAGGTGCGAAGCGTGCGGTGCCATCCACCCTGTGAAGGCAAGGAGGGTAAAGAGGGAATAGGCATGACAAGTGCCGACAAAAAATTTTTCATTCTCTTTGTTGTGGCGGCAATCTTCATTTCCTTCAGGTTGTATAATATAGAGAACCCATTTTCCACAAACGGGATTGATGAGGGAATACATCTCGTTCAGGCAAGGATGGTGGCTGACGGCTACAACCTTTACGGGGATCTGGGCGGAGACCAGGCGCCACTTGCCATACTGGTTTTTTCATTGTTCAGGGGAGATGTGATGTCCGCAAGATATCTCTCCTCCTTCCTTTTTCTGGCTGCTGCCTTGTCATCATTTTTAATCGCATCTCGTTTGAGGAACAAAAGAGCGGGCGTATTTGTGTTGCTGATGCTTTCCCTGGATTTCACACTCCTGAGAGAATCAAGGCTTGCATCCCTCGACCTGTTTTCAGCATCCCTCCTGTGCATTTCGGCACTTTTTTTTATCATGTATATTGACAGAGCGAGCCCGAGAAATATAGCACTTGCATCTCTTTTTCTTTCCCTTTCATGCATGGCAAAGATGATTGCAGCCCCGTTTGCCATCATGGTGAGCGTAATTTTCCTGTACCATACGGTTAAAAAAAAGAAATTTTTCCATCTTTCCTTATATGCGCTTTCCTTCATCCTGCCGTTTCTTTTTTCGGCGTTCATTTTCACCCCGCAGGAATTAATAGACGGGGTAATATTCAGGCAGACGGGCAGGGGCTTTGATTTGGGCACGAAGCTTTCGTTTTTACTGTTCATAGGTCCGAGTTTTATCTACATGCTTTCAATAAAAAGATGGGACTTAAAAAATAAAAAAATTGCTTTTCTTGTAGCATGGTTTTTGTCCATCTTTGTATTTCTGATGGTTCAGGGGAGGACGTTCCAGCATCATTTTGCATATGTTGTTTTTCCCGCTGCAATACTCACCGCCGTGGCTTTATCAGACCTGCCGGAGAGCAGCCTGAAAGGAAAAGGATTACTCGCAGCATTTGTTGCATTAAATGCCGTTCTTTTCTCATCCATGATTTTGGCTGCTCCTCACGATATGGCATATGACGTGGCAGATGAGATAAAAGAAATAACTCCTTCCGGCTCCGTTATAATATCCGGCAATCCCCTGGTGAATGTTCTGGCGGACAGGAATTGCCCGCCCAATCTGACCAATCTCGCATACTACCAGCATCTGCCGGCAGAATCCTCTGACATAATATACTGGCTCGAGCACGGGGATGCAAAGGCGGTGGTGCTTTACTGGTCCCTCTCGGGCATGGAAGAGGTGAGGGCATATCTCGAGGAAAGCGGGAATTATGTTATGTACAAAACAATCGAGGGCAGGGGACAGATCTTGTTTTACGGGCTGACTCCAAAATTCTCGGTGGATAAATACGTCATGTATGTAAGGACAGCTACTTGAACCAGGTCCACAGGTTGTTGGCAGCGAAATTCCATATGAAAACTATGACTATGGCAATAAATGCAGCCCACATATAGTAGTATCCGAAAAATTCTTTTAATAGCCCCATAATGCCAAGTTGCATTGGAAACGCTGGAGAACTGATAAGATTAAACTTCAGAAATCTCGTAAAAGCATTTTTCATTCCTTTTTTTCCTCTGTCGTGAAATGTCCATAAGTCATTTAATATAAAATTGGAAAGTATAGACAGTTCTATAGCAATGGAGGCCGAGAAAAGGTAAAACATCCCGAATCTCTCGGTTATAAGCCATAATAATCCCAGATTGACCAGCACACCGCTTCCCCCGACCAATCCAAATTTAACGAAACGCATTATTTCACCTGCCTCCCATGAAAGGCGGAGCAGATGTTTGGCATATTTGCTGTACTCCTCGAAGACAAGGGAACTGGTTCCTCTCTCCCTGTCCTTGAATGTTATGGGCACTTCTTCCACTTTTTTATAATTTCCTTTGATCAAAATCTCCAGCAGTATTTTGTAACCTATCGGATGCAACTCCACGCCCTCCAGGACTTCCCGCCTGAGTATAAAAAAACCGGAGAGGGGATCTTTGACTTCCCTGCTTTTGGGCAGCAAGAGATGTGCTACGGCCCTTGCCCCCTTGGAATAAAATTTCCTCTTGAAAGGCCAATTTTCTATTTCCCCACCAGGTATGTATCTGCTCCCGATAACAATGTCCGCCCCTTCCTGTATTTTATTCAATAGTTCAATAATTTTTTCCGGGGGATGTTGAAGGTCGGCATCCATGACCGTAAGGATTTCCCCGTTGCTGTTTTTAAAACCTTCCAGCACGGCGGTTGCAAGATCTCTCTCGTTTTTTCTTTTCACCACTTTGAGAAATCCGTATTTCTCTCTCAACTTTTCAGCCAGGTCTGCTGTGCCGTCAGGGCTGTCATCATCCACTATGACCAGTTCAAAATCTATGCCATGCATGGCGTTTCCCACCCTTTCAAGCAGGACGGGCAAATTCTCCAGTTCATTGTATGTCGGTACGACGATTGACAGTAAAGCCATCATCTCGCAATCTCTCATTCCTTAAATAATTAATGCTTTTTGGAAAACCGTATAAATAATTATATAAGGAGTAGTGCCATTTCTGTCACAATGAACATAGTCGAAATAAAAGACCTAACAAAAAATTACGGCGAGTTGAAGGCGGTTGACAATGTGAGCATCGAGGTAAAAAAGGGCGAAGTTTTTGCATTGCTTGGGCCAAACGGGGCTGGCAAGACAACGATTATAAAATCAATGATTGGCGCACTTTTCCCGACTGCCGGGGAAATAAAAATAAACGGTTTTGATGTGGTAAAAGACGGCAGTAAGGCGAGAAAGAATATAGGCTACCTGCCGGAGAACGTTTCGTTTTACGACAACCTTACAGCAATGCAAACCATGGAATTTTATGCTGAATTGCGAGGGGCAAGCAAAGAAGAATGCCTGGAGCTGCTAAAAAATGTGGGGCTTGAGGGGGAGGTGAACAAGAAAGTTGGAAATTACTCCAAGGGAATGGTGCAGAGGCTTGGGGTGGCTCAGGTGATGATTGGAAACCCTTCTTTACTAATACTCGATGAGCCCACTGGAGGGCTTGACCCAAAGGGTTCATGGCAGATTCGCCAGAAAATAAAGGATTTGAATGAAAACGGCACGACCATATTTATATCTTCACACATACTCAGCGAGGTTCAGGAAGTGAGCGACAGGGTGGCCATTCTGAATCATGGAAAGCTGATCGCAATAGACACGCTGGACAATCTGGGCAAAAAACTTGATTTGCAGCCCGTGCTGAAAATAGAATTGCAGCGCCCCTCCACTCAGATTCTCAGCAGGGTGAAACAGGTCAAGGGGGTGAAAGATGCGAGGTTATCCGAAAACGTAATAAACGTGACGTGCAACCCGAGGGCAAAATTAAACATCATAAATGCAATAGAAGGGGCAGGCGGAAAAATAATTGACTTTAAGACAGTGGAACCCTCATTAGAGGAAGTGTTCCTTAAATTCACGGGTGAGTAAAATGGATTGTAGGGCAGTCTACAGCATAGCAAGAAAGGAATTCATGGACAACTGGCGAAATAAATGGATAATGGCAGTTTCAGCCATATTTTTGATATTGACTCTGGTTATATCTTACTTTGGTTCCATGGGGGCTGAGGGAACTGGATGGAGGGACCTTGACGTGACCATAATGGGGATGATTATGCTGGTTACATTGCTGGTACCGATTATCGGGCTTATGCTGGGATACGCTACGATTGTTGGGGAAAAAGAAAGGGGCTCCCTGGAACTCCTTTTGTCTTACCCTGTCGGAAGGATTGAAGTACTGGCAGGCAAATTTCTCGGGCTGGGTGCGGTATTGTCAGTTGCAAATTTCGCAGGATTCGGAGTCGCTGGAGTGGTAATAGGGGTAAATGTCAGAGGCGTGCAGTGGGGTAATTACATTATGTTCATACTTGCATCCATACTTCTTGGCCTGGTTTTTATTTCCGTTTCAATGTTTTTCTCGTCTATTTTCAAGAAACGTTCTACTGCAATGGGCGCCGCCGTATTTCTGTGGTTTTTGTTCGAGATGATATGGAATATAATAATAGCAGGTATATTGACCGCGCAATACGGGGTTGGAAAAGTGGTAGATCCAAATTTTATGGCTCCCAACTGGTTTTATGTAGCTTCGTTAATAAATCCGGTGAAGGCGTACTCCGCACTGGTATCGCTAACCATCGAGTCAGTTAAAAATATTGCAGGAAACATACCGTCGTTTGTAAACATTCCATTTACCCTTACCATCCTGTTTTCGTGGATAATCGCGGCATTTGTTCTGACATATTACGTATTCAACAAAAAAGATTTGTAATTGTCCAATTACCTGAACAATTTCGCCACTTCTTTTGCCACGCTTGCCTTGCTGTACCGGCTTTCTATTGTATCGGTTGCGATTAGTCTGTCGCATCCCGCCCGCATAATACGTTCATCCGCATTTTTTACGAATAAGCCGTGGATACATGCTGCATATACCTCTTTTACTTCCTGTTGCTTCAGTATTTCCACCGCCTTTGCCATCGTTCCGCCAGTAGAAATAATATCATCCAGGATGAGCAGCTTTTTGCCTTTCACGTCCATATCCTTTATTTCCATTCTGACATCATTGCTGCTTATCCTTGTTTTCTCGAAGTGGTTATAATCGCACCCAATTATCTCGGAAGCATTTTTTGCCATTGACAATGCGCCTTTATCCGGGGCTATGACCGTGTCCACCTTCCCTTTGAAGTATTCTGCCAATGCAGGCATGCCGTCGCAATTCCTTGCATCTATGCTGAAAAAATTTGTGATGTGTTCTTTATGAGGGGTTATTAAAATGACAGTGTCCGCATCCTGCTCGAGCAGCCTTGCCATTTTTTCCGCGCTTACTGCTTCCCCCCCTTCAAATGTTTTGTCCTGCCTCCCGTAGCCATAATAGGGGATAACCAAACTTATTTTTTCCGCGCCCGTTTTTCTTGCTGCATCCTGAAGCAGGAAAAGTTCGATGATGTTGCTGTCTGGATAAGTATTTTGAACTATTATGGCCTCGTCGATGTTTTCATTTATGCGGGCATAGCACTCGCCGTCCGGAAATCTTTTTGTGGTTACATCTGCGACCGGCACGTTAATCTCATCAGACAAATTTTTTGCCAGCCCAGGGGAAGAAGAACCGGCTATAATCTTTTTCATGGAATGGAATCAGTTAGCACCTTTTAAATTTTTAATCGCCCATCGAGTTAAACGATTGGTTAAGTAATGAATGTGAAGCAACCCTTATTCACTCCTGATTTTCCGACCTAATTGTCATCATCACCAGCTCCACAAAATTTTCTTTTGATGCGCCGAAAATTGTAACCCCGGAAAAAAATTCGTCTACAGTACTTTTTATTTTCTCCTCATTTGCATCATTCCCTACCAGCATTTTTTCAAGCTCTTCTATTTTTTCCTCGGGGTACATAAAAAAATCCCCGGTGATTTTTATTTTCCCTATCTTTCCATCTTTGATATCGAGGCTGCATTTCAGCAATTTTCCCCCTTTGACCTTCAACTCACCTTTTAAAATTCCATTCCCTGCTGGCATATTTTTCCCTCAATTCATCTATCCTTCCAATCTCCTCCCTGTTCATGCACCCCTTCACCAGTGTCATGCCAAACCCCTTCTCAAATCCCCTAGCCAGCGCTTTTACTATCTTGCCCTCATCCACACTTCCGACCTCCTCGCGCAGGCATGTTACACGCTTGCTTGCCTTGTCTATGCCCTTATCCTCGATTTTTTTAGCAGATACGTTCAGCAGGGAAAACATGAGTTCTGTGTTCAGGTCAATCAGAAGCGTTCCGTGCTGGAGCACGTTTCCATACCGGCGGGTCTGGGCGCTTCCAGAAATTTTCTTTCCGTTTACCACAATGTCGTTGAGCGGGGAGAATGCGGCGTCTATGCCCACATGGCCAAGCCCGTCTGCGATGGAAGAGCATATCTTGTTGCACGACGAAAGAACATTTTTGGGCATTTTCTTTTCCGGGGCAATAAGCGAGTAGGTTATCTCCCCCATTTCATCATGAAATACCGCCCCCCCGCCGGTTATACGCCTCACCACGTCCATGTTCATTGCCATGCAGGCATCAACATTCACCTCTTCCTCTATCCCCTGGAAATATCCGATTGATATGGCGGAAGGCTTCCATTTATAGAGCCTTATTGTAGGCTTTCCGGAAACAAGCAACGCCTCGTCTATGGCCATGTTTGTGAACGCATCCCGCGCCGGATGAATCAAAAAGCGCCATTTCTCCATAATTGTGAATGCCAATGTGTAAAAATCATTGTCGGTATATTTAAATATAAAGTTTTTTTTGCTTGCCAATGGATTATGCTGTAGAGGTGGAGGGTTTAACCAAGGTGTACGGCGAGTTGAAGGCGGTTGACAACATTTCCTTTAAAGTACGGAAGGGCGAAGTTTTTGCCTTTCTCGGGCCAAACGGGGCTGGAAAAACAACCACGGTTGAAATCATAGAGACGATAAGAAATCCCACAAAAGGGAAAATAAAGGTGCTGGGTTACGATATAAGGGAGACAACCAAAGAAATAAAGGAAAGAATAGGGGTGCTGCCCCAGGAGTTCAAGTCTTTCGAGCGATTGACTGTCAGGGAAACCCTTACTTACTTTTCCCGTCTGTACAGAAAGCACGCTGATATCGACGAAATAATAGACCTCATCGATTTGAAGGATAAGAAACACAAGCAGTACCAAACCCTTTCAGGTGGGCTCAAGCAGCGCGTCGGTGTCGCCATCGCTCTTGTAAACGACCCTGACATCGTATTTCTGGACGAGCCCACTACCGGCCTTGACCCGAGAGCCAGGCGCGACGTATGGAATGCCATCGCCGGTTTGAAAAAGCATGGGAAAACGGTATTTCTTACAACCCACTACATGGAAGAGGCAGAATATCTTGCCGACAGCATTGCAATCATCCACAAGGGCAGGATTGTGGCAGAGGGAACACTGGATGAGCTGCTTCAGGGCTACGGCGGGCGGAGCGTATTGCTGGTAAAGGGATGCAAAACAAAGGAAGTGATGGAAGCTTTGCATAAAACGGGCTACAGGGAAACAAGTTCGGCCAACGGAAACGTGGAGGTAAAACTATCGAAAAGGGATGCGGTTATGGACATTCTCTTTTATTTGAGAGAAAAGGATCTGTATTACAGGGAAGTGGACATCAAACACTCCGACCTTGAAGACGTATTTCTTAACCTGACGGGTGCAACGTTGAAGGAGGAAAAATGAATTTCAGAATAGTTGCCACGGATTTTATGGCAAGCTTCAAAAACTATACACGCAATAAGGGGGCGCTTTTCTTCTCCATCGCATTTCCTGTGATTCTCATACTGCTGTTCGGCGCAATTTTTTCTGGCAGCGGGGGAAGATATGACCTTTATGTAAAAAACTACGATTATGAAAACGGAGGGTTTATTGCAGACATGGTAAAAAACAGTACGGAGGTAAACTTTCCCATGAACAATTTTACCAATTTTTACGATGCAGTTTACGCCCAGCTTGACGGTACCGGCATAATCAAAATAAAGGTAATAAAGGACAGTGATGCATCGAATCAAAAAGAGCTTTACGATTACGTAAAGGCGAGAAAATTAAAATCCGTCATGGTAATTCCGGAAAATTATGGAATGAAGCTGGGAATGGCAATAATGAACGAAAATGCCAGTCTTGCGGAAAATATGACATTGATGCTTGACCAGAGCGACATGCAGAGAAACAGCATAGTAATGTCCGTTGTGTCCCAGTTCCTAGGGCAATCCAATCTCATGATTGCGGGGGGCGATAACTTCCTGCATTTCAACACGAGCAGCATAATACAGGAGAAATTCGAGTACATCGATTTCTTTGTTCCGGGGGTTATTGCATTGACCGTCATGACAAACAGTGTTTTCGGCGTTATAGAAAGCAACACGAAATACAGGAAAAACGGCATATTGAGAAAATTGTCCACAACGCCGTTCACACGTGGCGACTGGATTCTGGCAAAAATGCTGTTCATGCTCTTTATGGCATTTGTTTCCACCTCTGCCATTTTACTGGTGGGCATCGCTGTCTGGGATTTGACATTTAAGGTAAACATATACATGTTCATCCTGATTATTTCTGCAAGTTTTGCCTTTGCCGGCATGGGAATGATAGTAACCCGTTTTGTTAAGGACGAGGAGACTGCACCTGCCGCTGCCAACGTCATAACGTTTCCCATGATGTTTCTGTCGGGCATATTTTTTCCCCTTGAAATGATGCCCTCGTTTCTTCAGACGGTTGCAAAGTTCATGCCGCTGTATTACGTGGGCGAGGGTCTGAGAGATGCCATGATACTCGGAGATGCATCGGGGGCATTGATGAACAGCCTTATCATTTTAATATTCGCAGCAGTAGTTTTCGCCATAGGCGTTGCAATCACAAGCTGGAAAGAGGAATAATGAAAAATTCGTATCAAAGCATGATGGCACTTATGTCTCCATTTATGAGAGATAATTTTTCCATTTACCCCTAATGGAAAGAAAGGATTTATAAAAAGACTCCCAGAATTTTTTACGAACTTGTTGCATTGCTGTTGCCAGATGTATAGCCCTTCT
>JAYEJS010000049.1 GCA_034660695.1 Candidatus Thermoplasmatota archaeon
AATTTAATAGGGCTATTTTACGGTACTGTAACGCCTTTATGGCTTGGGGATTATGTAAGGATTCCATATTTAAGGGAAGAAAGCGATGCACCCTTTGGTAAATGTACTTCCAATATTATTATTGACCAGATAATGGAATTCGGTGGGTTATTCATACTCGCTCTTGCAGGCTCTATTGTTCTATTCAAACACTTTTCTTCTCTTTTCTTTATTTTCTTCTCTTTCTTCATAAGTTTTATCTCCGTAGCCATTTTTTTAAAGAAGAAAGAAAGGAGCGAAAAATTACTAAAAATAATTTATAAAATTTTCATACCAGAGAAATTGAAGGCATCCATGATGAATGAGTTTAACGCTTTTTATGAGGACATGCCATCTGTAAAGTCTCTCATCCTTCCTCTTCTTATAGGGATTTTCAGCTACATTCTTTTTTTTGTGCAGATATATATACTTGCGCTATCTTTTTCCATCAACATACCCTTAATAAATTTCATTCTGATTTATCCTGTAGCATCCCTTATCGGCTTAATCCCGATTACGGTAAGCGGGCTCGGGACGAGGGAATATGCCCTGATACACATCTTCTCGATTTATGGAATTCCGAGCGATGTCACGGTAGCAATATCTCTGAGCGGGTACGTTATTACAATGCTTATTCCATCCATTATTGGCGGGGTACTATCGCTTACAAAGGTTAGAGTTGAAAAGGTTTAATATTTGGCATATATTCAATTTCATGCTTTCCTTAAAAGTTCTGGTCGATGGGTATGCAAAAAAAATAAAACATGGATGGGAGGGAAACTCCACTGCCACTCTACTACAAAATGATGACAAGCATATTCTCGTGGATCCTGGCCTAGACGATGAAATTCTGCAGAAGGCATTAAAAAAAGAAGGACTGGGGAAAGAAAATACAGATTACATATTCATTACACATTATCATCTTGACCATATTTTGAATATTAAGTTATTTTCTAAAGCAATTATTGCCGACGGATATTATATTTATAGAGGTAATAAAGCAATAGAGCATGATGGCAAACCATTCGGAAAAAATATAGAAATTATGCACACTCCCGGGCATACGTTGGAGCATTCATCGTTGATTGTTTATGCCCCAAAAGCCACATATGCTGTTGCCGGAGATTTGATATGGTGGCCTCCAGAAAAAGGCAAAGATTTGATCCATCTGCCAGATCCGTTTGCCTATGACATGAAAGATCTGGTGGAGAGTAGAAAAAAGCTTTTACAAAAAGCAGATTTTATAATCCCGGGGCATGGAAAGATGTTTAAGATGGAGTGATTATTTTCTGATTCTTACAATTCTGTCAACAATCATTGCCATCTTTTTCGTCTCCTTTACATCATGAACCCTGAGAATATCGGCGCCATTCGCAATAGCCATTGCTCCTGCCCCTAAACTACCTTCGAGCCTTTCTTTTGTTCCAGATTCGCATATATTTCCAATGAATGTTTTACGCGAAGCCCCAACCATTACAGGAAAACCGAGGCTTTTTAGTTCCATCAATCTTGAGAGTATCTCGCAGTTATCCTCTACACCTTCCCCGGTCCTTTTTCCGAACCCTATGCCAGGGTCGAAAACTATATTCTCCCTTTTAATTCCCCGGGACAATGCATATTTCGCCCTTTCATACAAAAATTTGGATATTTCTGCCATCACATCATCATAATGCGGATTTTTCTGCATGTTCTGTGGCATGCCTTTCATGTGCATAAGGCATACCGGGATATCGTATTCTCTGATTACATTTATCATATTTTCATCTCCGCGAAAGGCGGTTACATCATTCACCATGCTTACTCCGGCTTCGATTGCCTTCCCTGCCACCTCCGCCTTGCAGGTGTCCACCGAAATCGGTATTTTTATTTCATCTGAAATTGCCTCTATGAGCGGGATAATCCTTTTCAGTTCTTCATCTCTGCCGACAGGATTTGCTCCCGGGCGGGTAGATTCTCCCCCGATGTCTATGATATCAGCCCCTTCCTTGGCCATTTCTTTTGCTCTCTCGACCGCTTTTTCAAAAACGTTGTATTCCCCTCCATCATAGAATGAATCTGGAGTGGCATTCAATATTCCCATGATTAAAGTCTTTTTGCCAAGTCGAAATTTTTTGCCCAGCCTCGTATGCTTTTTGTCCACGTTTTCTGTAATGCCGATAATTTGCTCCCCTACCTGGTCAATTCGCTTGTATTGCCTCTTAAGTTTTTTTGAAAGGATATGCAATTGCGATTTTGTTCCCATGATAAGGGCATCTGTTTTTTCTCCATGCGGAGGGATTGAATAACATGATATGGCTGCATCCCCTCCTGAAGCAATCATTTCCTGTTTCAAAATTATGGCATCCTGTGCTTCCAGTCCATAAAATTTTATGCAGTAGTGAAAAGATTTGGGAACCATGATTTTTATTCCGACATCTTCAACGTTTATCGATTTCATTTCCTTTCTTGCATCGCTTTCATTTTTGATTATGCGCAGGTGAGCAAACATAGTGCCTTATCAAAAATGCCATTATTAACTTTTCACATCGTTTTTGGCTGTAACAGCGTGCCGTGCAAGGTCAGATTTGATAAAATGAATGCCCCAAAAGGCACAAAGATTAGAAGGGCAATCCATGGATTGATAACAGTTAACATGACAGGCACGAGAGAGAAATTTACGTAGTAGTGCATTCCTATCAGCGTCCTTGCTTTGTCTCTCTCAAATTCTTTCATCCTAAGAAGTTTTGTCGAAATGAAAACCATGAAAATGGATAGAGGAATGAGGACGGCTATTTGCATGATGCTCCTTTCAAAACCAAAAATAAAAAACAAAGCAATGAAGAGCAGAGATATGTCAACAATTTGGAGTGTGTATGCAAGAACTTTGAACAATGAAGGAACAAACATTTTTTTGTTTTCCACTCTCACTCCCATTTTTATCGCCAGTGTATTCGCTTTTGCCATGTAGTCATTCTCCGCATCTTTTAGCCCGCCTGCAATGAACTGCATGAATAAAACTTGTATAGTTCCCAATCCACATACAATCCATGCCAACTTTGTCAGATTCCCTATGCTTGATGCCCCGTAGAGAATGAGCAGAAAAATGCCTGCGCCTACAAACACGTCCATTGCAGGGTATTTTTTACTTATCAGGTCATAGATGGTTATTGAAAGGGCGGATAAGACAAGAATTGGAAATGCAGGAAAGAAGGAATAGTAATGGAATGAGAGAAATGCAGCGATAATAAAAGAAAGAACCATGGAAGTGATGGCAAAAATCCATGCCCCCCTTCCGGAAATTTTTCCGCTCACTAAAGGTCGGTCACCTAATTCTGCAGATAGTTTATCGACTTTCAGGTCAAGGATATCGTTGACAACAAATCCATAAACGTGGCCAAAGAAGCCAACGAGAAATAGAAGGAACAATGGTAAAAGGTGGCTTTCTCCCATACTTATTGCACCCATAACAGGTGAAATGCCCGTGAGTCCTGCATTGAATGAACGCGACAGTTTGAGATATTCCCGTATCATGCCCATGGGCAGTGCAACCTATTTTGTCTATAAAAAAACTTTGTCTAAAATATATGTTTTTTTAATCGGTAGAGGAATCCCTACTTTCTAGTTTTTCGTTTTTTTATACTTTATTCCGAAGTAGCTTCCTGCTGCTGCACATAACAGTATTATGGCTACAACAATGTATATCGAGTATTCTCCCTCCTTTGCTTCGTGAGGATATTCCGTTGCACCAAAGGGGGCATGTCCGTCTACCATTCCTTTTGCCATGGAATCAGGTTTTCCCCAGCCATATTGGGGAGACCACATTTGCAGATCTGGGTCGCCGAAATAGCACATATTTTCTTTTATGTCCCACCACCACTGTTTTGTCAGGTAGCCAATTCCTGTATGGAGAATGCTATTCGTATATGCCTCTCCAACGCTCTTTCCAAGTGCAATGTCTCTTGCAAACATTTCTGTGGCAAATGAACCATACCATGAGGTTTCCCATGGATCTATAACCTGGTAAACACTTCCATGCCTTATAAGCGTCAGGTGTAAATAAGTATTTGAGATGAGACACGAACCAGCATTGAAACCGGCTGAGTGAATATTGTCAAGGGCTTCATCGATTTCGTATCCAGTAGCATCTTTCGTTCTCAATCTTCCGAAAATTACAGTTATGACAACACCGTCATATCCCGAGTTTTTTATAACCGGCAAATACCGTGACATAAATTGATCGCTCAACTTTGCTGGAATGATGTCTATTCCCAGTTTTTTACTTTGTGACAGTACATCTGGCTCTTCAGTAGAGCCATCAAGCCAACCTGGCAGATATATCTCATATCCTCTCCACGGATTCGGCTCAACTGTTGGCAGGCTTATGTTTATTCCAGCAAACCCCGGTGCCCCATAGGAATTCCAGAAAGCAATGCTCCCAGAATTGGCATGCCATCCATGTGTAGTTTCAAACCAGGCAATGACTCCTCTGTTTAAGTCTTCCATTGTAGCAGAGAAGTTTGTTGTAAAAGCAATCTCATATCCTGATTTTTCCAAGTAAAACGGGACTACTTCTGGTTCTGTCATATCCGGCCAATAAGAACCATATTTGCCGTATTTAGCCAGAATATTACTATCTATTGGGTTTGTTGATGGCTGGTCAAATGGCGTGACGCCAGTAGCAGTCGTATAATTGAAACCCCAGTATTTACTCGCTCTTTCATTAAACCTATAACAATACGTCATAAACGAATTCAAAATGGGGTAATTGAATTTCTCATCCTGGCTCGGTTTTATTATATCCAGCATTCCTGTTGCCTTCCTTGTGCTTTTACTTCCATTTATCAATGTTATACCTTTTTCGTTCAGGGCAGGATTTGCAAAGATAACAGCAGGATAAAAAGCATTTCTACATGCCCAGTAAGATGTATCAACAGGGGTGCCTATCAATCTGCCGGCATTTGCGGCCCCGACAAAGGATCTGTCCCATGGAATGCCGATGTCAAACTGTCCCGCTACCGTAATAATGCTCTCCCTTTCACCTGGCTTGTCAAGCCCCACTTCACCAAGAAAATCGTACACTTCTCTGCTGGTCAAATACATTGCCGCCACATTTGGCTCGTCATCCCTTATTGCATGCTTTTTCCACCAGTTATTGTGCCAGGTAACGGCCCTTGAAATTGGAGGATGCATATCAACAGCAATGAGAGGAGCACCGTGATGAGCAGCTAAATAAGCGGCCGGGCCAATATAGAGCGAACCTTTCTTCTCCCCTTCTGGCTTTAACTTCTCTACCAGCCAGTATGTCCATGGGTCAATTGTAGAGAAAACGATGTCATTTTCATCGGTGCATTCTCGAATTTCTTTATAAATAGAAATCAGATCATTATACTCTTTCTTTATATCGCATACTCTATTCAACCCATCTCTTACTTCTGCTGATGAATAATCTCCTATATTTACGAAATAAACATCTTTTATACCGAGCTTTTTTATGATTTTTTCAATATTTGGCTGCAACTTATCGGGTGGGGTATATAGAAGGGGAGAATTGGTCAGTGAAGCAATGATCGATCCCTCTGCGGCATTCATGATGTAGTCTGCGCCGCTTTTTTTCATTTCTCCTTGCCAGGAATATTCCAGGGTATAATCTACCTGCCTATCCATTGCACTTAATTGCACGATGACAGCTTTGTATTTTCCCTCCCCAAGCTGGTCAAGGTGCAAGGTTTGTTGCTTTGATACATTTTCTGCAACTGCCTCTCCGACCGGCACGTTATTCTCATCAAGGATAATAAGCCCAAGTTTCCCATTTCCACTCCAGGTTAATTCAAAATCCGCATTCCTGCACATGAATGGAGTAGTGTCAGGCAACTCAACTTCTTCTCCAGGATATAACACCAAATCAATATTGTAAGTTACCCTGCCTGTTACAATGTCTTTCAGTCTCTCAAAGAGGGTTCCATGCCTGTCTCCAATAATTCCTTTTGTTGGGATATCCACAACTGAAGTTTTCCAATTGCCAGGTGCATACACATAACTCTCGCAGTGCTCCCAAGGCCCCGACATAATATTCCAGTTTTGCGAAGAAGCGACCTGAGTGAGACCGCCCTCGTAATCGCAGTAAAGATGCAAGTCCGGGTCGGCAGAGGGCACTGTCAAACCTCCCTGGAGTATGCCAAGGGTTAGGGCAAAAGACAATGCAGGCAGCCAGCTTACGGACGGCCATGTTAAATCGGCTTTTATGTACTTGTACTCATCACCTACATAAAAGTCGTTGTACTGGGGGGCAATAGAATCCTGCTTCATGGCACTCTGTCTCATTTCCTTTATTTCCTTGGAAGATATTGTGCCTTGTACCGTACCATTTGTCTCATTTCCTTTTCCTTCAATGTCTCCAAGTACGGCAACGACTGCGCTGTCCGCATACGACCAGTCGCTAAGTGCAATATTTTCTGCGATTTCATATGGATCCTCTGAGGTAATGTATGTATAATTTTTTGCATTCCACGGCCTTTCATTTCCAATATTGATACTCACTATTTTTCCAACTCTTCCACAATAAGACATCCAGTCTTCCATAAAATAATTGAGACCCTGCCTTCCGTTAAGGGATAACTCCTCTTTACTAAACTCTCGTTCGTCTTCATAAAAAAGGAGGGGATTGGAATAAACTTTGTCCGTCTTTTCATCATAAAAAACACTTGAAGGTATTGCAGCCATATAAGCAAAATCATCAATGTAACTGTTTTCATCAAATTTAACAAGGGTTACTTTGTTCAACGGTACAACTTTTTTCCAGGTTACGCCCTTAAACCCTGACGGGAGTTCCCTCACGTCTCCCCCGTATGAAAGCGATAGCAAAGGGGTAAGAATCATCATCATCACAACAAAAATCGATATCAACCATGTACGTTTTCCCACGATTTTCATCATTTCACACCATCCAATATATTAAACAGCGTATATAAGCATAATGCTTTGGAGATGGCTTGCTTTTCACTCAAAAGATAAATACTATATTGCCAATTTGTAATTGATGACAAAGTTTAGTTATACAAAGCTACGCAGTTTGGAGCGCATGGAGCGGCAATCCCCTGAGTTGATGAATATAGGCAATGATTTCTATGAATCCGCTTTTGGATATATAAACGAACTGGAAAAAAGATTTGAGGAAGAAAGGGCAGAAAACCCGTCTTCAAAAAAGCTAATTCTAATTTCCGATGAGCTCCGTAATTCAAGAAGGATATGGAAAAGTATATTTGAGAGGAGAGAAAAAAAGGTGGTGCAGGCGGCCCTTTCTGCTGCCAGGAGTGGAAGCTCCCCTCCAAAATTTCTGACGGATCAGGAAAAAATATTTTATGAAAGGCTGTTAAAAATTTTGCAGGAAAACAGGGAAACAATTTTTGAAGAACGGAAAGAAAATAAAAAGTTGCATGTAGATAATACGGTGTTAAGAATTCTCAAAAACGTTCCACCTTTTGTGGGGAGCAACATGAAAAAGTATCACCTCAAAAAGGAGGATGTTATAACTATGCCAAAAGAAACGGCTGAAATTCTGATAAAGAGAGGTGCGGCAGAGGAAATAAAGATGAACGCTGTTTAGATATAGTTATGCTATCGTTTATGTTCCTTCTTTCCAGCTATGCATATATTCCCTTTGCTCCTTAGTCAATGTGTCTATCATGATGTTCATTGCCGAGAGCTTTCTTCTTGCCACTTCCATGTCAATGTCTTTTGGAACGGAATAAACTCTCTTCTCCATATTTTTTCCTTCTTTTAAAATCCACTTTGCAACAAGAGCCTGATTGGCGAATGACATGTCCATCACCTCAGAAGGATGTCCTTCTGCTGCTGCCAGGTTTACAAGTCTTCCCTCGGCAAGTATGTATAACTTTCTTCCGTCTCCCATCCAGTATTCAATTACATTGTCGCGCACTTTTTCTGCTTTTACCGCAGTTTTTTCCACATAAGGTACGTTTATTTCATTGTCGAAATGCCCTGAATTGGCGATTATTGCCCCGTCTTTCATCAAATCTATGGCGTTTTTATCGACGATATGTTTGTTTCCAGTAACCGTCACAAATATATCCCCTGTCTTTGCCGCTTCCTCGATCGGCATGACACGGAATCCATCCATTACAGCCTCCAGCGCCCTTATTTCGTCGACTTCGCATATGGTGACATTGGCACCCATACCTCTGGCACGCATTGCCAGGCCATGCCCGCACCAACCGTAACCGACAACAACAAAATTTTTTCCAGCAATGAGGACTGAAGTAGAACGCAAAATGCCGTCGATGGTCGACTGCCCAGTGCCATATCTATTGTCAAAGAAATGCTTTGTCACGGCATCGTTGACCGCTATGACGGGATACTCCAATTCACCCTGAGAAGCCATAACCCTCTGCCTATTTACTCCAGTTGTAGTTTCCTCCGTTCCAGCAATCACATTTCCAAGCAATTCTCTACGTTTTGTGTGCAACATCGTTACAAGGTCTCCGCCGTCATCCATGGTTACGCTCGGCTTGTAATCTATAGCCTGATTGACACACCAATAGTAATCATCATGATTTTCCCTCCATGCATATACATGAATGCCATTCTCTGCCAGGGCAGCGGCAACTGCATCATTCGTTGATAAAGGGTTTGAACCTGCAAGGGCAACTTCTGCACCGCCTGCTTTCAGTGTTTTTACAAGCACCGCCGTTTCTTTTGTTACGTGGAGGCAGCATGCTATCGTTACGCCATCCAGAGGCTTTTCTTTCTCAAAATCCGTTCTTATATCCATCAGAACAGGCATGTGCTCCTCGGCCCACCGTATAAACTTATGTCCTTCATATGCTAGAGACATGTCTTTAACTTTATATTCCATGAGAGTAAGGAATGACAGAGGGTTTAAATTAGTTTTGCCAGAGGTTGCAATGACGGGGCTTTTGTATGGTAAAAGCTATACATTAGCAATCTTTAAATTCTTTATTGAAATCTTTCAGGGCGTTGTTCATCTTCTCATACCATTTGTCTATACATGATTTTATTGTTTCCTTTACAATTTCTGGCGGAACAGCAGCATACACATAGTAATGTCCCCCTCCCTTAAGCAGGTGTCTTTCTCTTTTGCACAACCTGCATGCAATCAGTTTCTGGAGCGAACGATGTATGGTACTTCTATCTTTCCCTATTTTTCCTGCCAATTCATCGGCACGTTTTTCATCCATTGCCAGACAATTGTATACTTTCATATCAAGTTTATTGAGGTCGAGGATATAACAAAAGGCGTCCGAACACCCAATGTTCTTTTGCAGGGGTATATGTTTCATAATAAAGTATGCAAGACGTATATTTATCGTTTGTGCAAAATTTATGCAAAAACGTTATATATGCCACGTACATTCTTCCTGCCATGCAAGACGAAGTGGAAAAAATAAAAATGAAGATGATGGAAGAATTGGTAAAAAAATTTGCGGGTAAAGATAAAAAATGGCCCAATAAGCCGGTAAAAGTTACGGATAGCAGTATTGACGGGTTAGTGAGTGAATATCCATTGGCGATTATCGATTGCTGGGCCCCGTGGTGCGGCCCGTGCCGTATGGTGACCCCGGTAATAGATCAGCTGGCAAAAGAGATGCAGGGAAAGGTTGTATTCGCAAAATTAAATACGGATGAGAACAGAGCCACATCTCTAAAATATGGAATAATGAGTATACCTACACTGTTGCTATTCAAAAACGGAAAGCTTGCAGATAGAATCGTTGGAGCATTGCCTCCAGACATGCTGAAAGATTGGGTGGAAAGATATCTATGAGGAATGTTGTTGGCATAATTTTTTTATTTATCCTCTTTTCTGTATTATTTTCGGCAGGTTGCATACAATCCGACAGTGATATAGAAATATCTTCCATTACGTGGATGAGCTATGAAGCGGGCTTGCAGAAAGGTGGCAATGAAGGGAAGCCAATACTGATAGATTTTTATGCAGATTGGTGCGGGCCGTGTAAGCAGATGGATGCTACCACATATGAAAACCCGGAGGTAATAAAGGCGGTGACGGAGTCTTTTGTAGCTGTTAAAGTTAACGTGGATGAATGGCAATTCATATCTTATCAATATGAAATATACCGTATACCAACCACAGTTTACTTGGATTCTCATGGAAACGAAGTGTATAGGACAATCGGTTACAGAAGCGCATCACGGTTTTTGACAGATATGGAGGAGTGCTTAAACAGAATGAGTTAGGTTCTAAATTTTGGATTGGATATTGTAAAAAAGAGACCGATCCTGCCGGGCTGCAACAGTCAAAGTATTTCACAACGGACTGTGAACTTTCCCTTCCAATTCAAGCTCTTTTACTATAGCCTTGACTTTCTCCAAAACATCATTCGGGCTTTCTCCTATGACGCGTATCATCGCTTCTTTTCCAACACCACCTTTATCCCATACTACGTCGGGAACGAAACCCATCTCTTTTACCACATGGTCAGTCCCCCATTCCATTGTTGACCTGCCCGCCGGCTCATCCTTTCTATCAAAATTTCCAACTTTGAGGCCGATGGCATGACAGGCGTTTATGGTATCAACTGAATAAGCAATATTCATGGCTGCCCTTATGCTGGCATCGTGCTTCATGCAGGCAAGAAGAACAGATGAAATGTGCTTTGAGGTACCAAATCTGCACTCGCCAGCCTGAAACGGTTTTTTTGCTCTTACTATCCTCCCGTCTATACCGCATATATCACCGTAACTGGATGCATCTGCCATTGCATATACAAAATTTATTCCAACCTCCGGGATCAGTGAGACAGGCAGAAATGACAACAATTCATCCACTGCGTCCTGAAGAGACAGCCATA
>JAYEJS010000050.1 GCA_034660695.1 Candidatus Thermoplasmatota archaeon
TTTCCCTCAGCAGCAAGAAGAATAATCTGCGCCCGCTGAACAAGACGGACTTCAGCAGTTCTGCTCTTTGCTATTTTCTCAAGGTTTTTTCTGTCCTCATCTTTCAAAATAATTTCATTTTTAGGGTATCTACCCTGCATCCCATCTCACCCAATATATGAATGAGGTGGAAGCCTTTTTAATTTTTCGGTAGCGAATTAGGAAAACTCCCTACTAGAATTTTATCCTTAATGGATATTTTAAACATCGGCATTAAATCAGATGCTCTCAAAATAGCCGTCAAAAATAACCTGAGTTATTATGATGCTTCCTATTTATACGCTTCAATTTCATTTAATGATACTCTCATTAGTGAAGATAAAAAACTGCTCGATGTTGCTGCCAAATGTGGTATAGAAGCCCGTCCAATTGAAGAGCAAGGTTTGATGTAAACATACTTAAATCGTTTTTCTCTATGGTATCATGCAGAAAGTGGTACTCACCATTGGAGGCTCAGACTCATCAGGTGGGGCAGGGATACAGGCGGATTTAAAGGCATTTTCGGTAGCGGGTGTGTATGGCACATCTGTAATAACGTGCATTACGTCGCAGAACACAATGGAAGTGAAAAGCATCTATCCTTTGCCCACCGAGGTGATAAAATCCCAGATTGATGTCATTCTGGATGATTTTGAGATAGGGGCAGCAAAAACGGGAATGCTTTATATGCCGGAAATTGCAAAGATTGTTGCGGAGAAAATGGAAGGCATAAGGCTTGTCGTTGATCCAGTCCTTATTTCAACAACCGGCAGCACTCTTTCCTCGCCCAATTTGGTGGAGGCAATCAAAAAATACCTCATCCCATCATGTTGCCTTATAACCCCCAATGTAGAAGAGGCCGAGAAGATATGCGGCATAAAAATAGAAGGCATTGAAGATGCAAGGAAAGCATGCGGCATTATTCATGGATTGGGTGCAGAAAATGTTGTAATAAAAGGAGGGCATATGAAAGGAGATGCATCGGACATTCTTTTTGACGGCAACGAATTTTATACTTTTACCCTTCCAAGGATAAGTAAAAAGGCTCACGGCTCCGGCTGCATCTTTTCCGCATTCATAACAGCTTTTCTGGCAGAGGGGCAGAAGCTGGCGGAGGGAGTCGAAAACGCAAAGAAGTATGCATGGTCAGCCATATGTGCAGGTTTTTCTCCCGGAAAAGGAGTTGATATTGTGCGGCAGAGAGCAAACCATATTCCTGTCATTGACGGAAAAAAAACGGAGGTATGGCTGTCTCTTCAGGACGCAGTGGATGAATTGTTGTCATTTCTGCCTGTCTCACTGATCCCGGAGGTTGGAATAAATTTTGTATATGCAATGGCAGATGCATCCAGTTACGGTGATATATGCGGCATAGACGGGAGGATAGTAAGAGCAAAAAAACCGTTTCAGGCTGGTGAGTGCAGATTTGGTACCTCAAAGCACATTTCATCTGTTCTTCTTGCCTGCATGAGGAATAACGGCGCTAAAAGGTAGGCCGTGATACGCATTACAGGGGAAAACCCCAATGACGTTGTGGAGAAAGTCGTTGCGATAATGCAGGAACTTGAATCAGAGGGAAAAATTCATAGTCCGTTGTGAAATACTTTGGCATCTGTATCTGTCATTTTTCTCTTTTTATCGCCGGTTTCGTTTGAGTAACCAATTGGAATAACTGCTACCACCTGCTGATTTTCTTTCAGGTTTAGAAGGTAGTTAAAAAATCCGGTCGTTCCGGGAGTGTAACGTAAGTGTTGCCAGTCCCTCGCTCTCGGCAGCAAGAATAATATATGCGATGAAAATCCATGCAGATTCAAGCCAGTAAGGTTTGTCAGTCTCGCCAGCAACAATAATCAGCAGGGGTGCATCCGTTAAAAACTCCTTTTTTAGCGGAAGTTCCAAGGATTTTTCTGTTAACTTTTTAAATTCTATATCTAGTAATTGGCAATAAAAAACAGAGTCCACATATCCAAATGTGGTCACTAAAAATTTAGAAATACCGCAAGTTTTAT
>JAYEJS010000051.1 GCA_034660695.1 Candidatus Thermoplasmatota archaeon
ATTTCAGAGAATTGATAGAGATTATTGAGAGATGAGTGAAGATAAAAGTAGGACATTAAAGGAATGTTGCTAATACTGAGATTCTGCAAACCTACGAAATCAATCTCGGGCAACAGACTGGCTATCCCACCAATATGATTTAGCTGTAATAATTGTATTTTATTTCATTTATTTATAAATCTACCGTCATCTTTTGATGTTGGAAGTTTGTGAATGTTTTTTTCAAGCCATCCTATTTTTTTAACTTTTCTTGCATCAAATTCAGGTACATATGGCTTTATATCGATGAGAGGAGTGCCATCCACAATATCTACATCCTGAATGTAAAGAATGTTGCCTTCAATTCTGATAAGCCTCACCACCGACAGACCTATCGGATTCGGCCTGCTCGGCGCTCTTGTTGCAAAAATCCCTCTTTCCTCATCATCCATGTAGGGTTTTACTTTCAAATGATAGCCCTTAGACAAATGAAATGGGTATACCAGAAAAATGTGAGAAAAGCCTTCAATATCTTCCAACCCTTCAGCATACTCCGGAAATACTTCTACTTGCCCTTCAATGCCTTTTGCAACTGCGGGCTGTATGGGAATTCCTTTGGGTTTCTTGAACGGCGTATGAATGATTCCTATCGGTCTGAATTTTATTTCATCCATATATTGCCATATCAAACCAGTATTATAACCATTTGCATACGAAGAATATAAATTATTCATTTTCCTTTTCTTCTCATGGAAAAATTTGCCATTACAGATGTTAAAGGAAGATGGGTTCTTGATTCCCGTGGAAATCCGACAGTAGAAGCAGAGGTTTTTGTTGGCGGTATTTCTGGAAAAGCCGTTGTTCCTTCCGGTGCATCCAAGGGAAAAAGGGAAGCGGTTGAGTTGAGAGACAACAAAAAAGCGTTTCATGGAAAAGGTGTGGATAAAGCCGTGAAAAATATAAGAAAAATCATCGCTCCTGCCATAAAAGGCATGGATGTCAGAAATCAGATAGATATTGACAAAAAAATGATTGAAATCGATGGCACAGAAAATAAATCAACTCTTGGGGCAAATGCAATCCTCGCGGTTTCGCTGGCCTGTGCCAGGGCTGCCTCTACCTGCCTCAAAAAATCGCTTTATGAGTATTTGGGAAATGAGAATACATTGCCCGTGCCGTTCATGAATGTTATCAACGGGGGGAAGCATGCTGGAAACGAACTGGCGATACAGGAGCATATGATTGCACCACTCGGGGCTTCAAGTTTTGGAGATGCAGTCCGGATGTGTTCGGAAGTGTATCACACCATGAAGGGACTGATAAAACGCAAATACGGAAAAAATGGCATCAATGTAGGGGATGAGGGAGGATTTGCCCCGCCCCTGAAAAGTTCTGAAGAAGCATTTGAACTGATTCTCGATGCAGTAGAAGAGAATGGCTATGGCGGAAAAATAAAACTTGCAATAGATGCTGCCGCCACGAGTTTTTATGAAAACGGCTTTTATTCAATGCAAAAAAAATTTTCAAGAGAAGAGCTTCTGGATTTCTATGAGGAAATGGTGGGAAAATACCCCATTGTTTCAATAGAAGACCCGTTTGCCGAAGATGACTGGGAAGGATTTATCGAAATGACCGGCAAGCTTGGAAATAGAGTGCAAATTGTGGGTGACGATATCTTCGTGACGAACAGGAGGTTGCTAGAAAAGGGAATTGAAGAGAAAGCATGCAACGCCCTTCTGCTCAAACCTAATCAGATAGGCACGCTGACAGAATGCATGGAAGTTGCCCGCCACTGCTTTAAAAACAGCTATGCCGTAATGGTTTCCCACCGCTCGGGGGATACATGCGATTCATTCATCTCCGATCTGGCAGTCGCTCTGGGAACGGGGCAGATGAAGGCAGGGGCACCGTGCAGGGCGGAGAGAACGGAGAAATATAACAGGCTTATGCGCATAGAGGATAAGCTGGGAAACGAAGCAATATACGGCAAAAAATTGGAGAGCATATGAGACACAAATTTGTAACAGGCAGGAAG
>JAYEJS010000052.1 GCA_034660695.1 Candidatus Thermoplasmatota archaeon
GTTGTAGATCTTCTCGAAAAATTTAAAGCAAAGGTCTATGTGATGAAGGTTATTTTGACCAAGGAAGACTGTCGAAGGCTTGGTTTAGAGCCTGAGTAGAAAGCATTCATACTTTTTACACATAGTCCCTATGGACTGAGTAGCAGAAATACCAGTCAGCTCCTCCAAAGGAATTTCCTTTATCTCTGTCCTGAGCAGGAAAGCATAGTGCTCAGTAACTTTGATGGCTCTTAGGTTGGTGATTAAATATTTTATCCGGAACCATTTTACTATTGCGTATAGGAGAAACAATAATCCTAAACCATATATCCATAATGTAAGTAAAGCTATCAAAACAACTGGCCACAAACTCCAAAAACTTCTTCTTCCTTCCCATCTGATTTTTTCGCCCTTATGTAAATGCAAATAGATATATAGAGGCATTTTAAGGGAGGGTAACGTCTGCATACGTAAATATGATATCAGGCCACTCGAAACTCTCTAATCTGCTTATTTCAAATCCCCATTCCTCACTTGCCCCTATGGGAATTATGTATTTCCCCGCAAACAGGAACTCATTATCTCCAAATACCGATGATTTGTGGGGGCCGTCAACGATAGCCATACGACTGGGCGCCCCGCTTGGAGGGACAATTTTAAGGGCGGTAGTTCCAACATCTCCCCAACAATCGATAAATCCCACTAGCGTATTATCCACATGTATTTTCTTACTCCCTTTCCACATCAGCGAATGGTTAAACGAATAGATATTTAATGTCCCGAGAAAATCAGTTTCATCCAGTAAATAGGTCTCATTGCCTTGGCTGGTATTTACGAAATGTACGGGGGGCTGCATTCATCCAAATGGTGAAATTGGTGTAGGCGCCCCCAGGATGAAAGGCCACCAAGTAATAGCATCCCCTGGGTAGAGTGAAATCATAGCGAGGATATTTTCCCCCTCCGGACATCCCTGCCTGTACTAAATCTTCCACGGTAAAATTTAGGGAGAGGAAATTCACATGAAGAAAGAAATCACTATAGTTCTCAATTTTCATTCCGATACCCCCTGTATCAAAGACGGCCTTGTTTTCGTTAAATAAAACAAACTCCCAAAAGTCATTCCTAACGTTTTTTACAGAAGAGGTATTTATCCACATTTCGTGTATATGAATTTCTTCAGAGGGGGCAAATTTTACTGCGCACCAACTACTGTTAAACTCTTGGTAAAAAGTCACATTTCGACCGCTCGTCCTTTCCATTGTCTCTGCCCCTTGTGGTGAACCCCCAATCTTTGTTCCGGCTGTGGGCATCAAAAGGAGTATGGATAGAGAGAGGATAAGTAAACAAAGATTTTTTTTCATGTATATTAAATGTGTTGCTATACTTAATATTTACCTCAAAAAGGTATATACACATGCATTACATTATGTCATCATGAAAATGAAAAAAACTGCCATGAAAAAGAAAGGTATAAGTAAGGCATTCGCTGGTTTTGTGGCTTTTGCCCTGATGGTGTCGGTGTTTCTACCGCTTTCTCCCGCAAATGCTTCGTCCATTGATATGCAAACTCAACAAGGTCCCATGATTTTTACCCCTCCTTTTGATTATGATGATGATATAACCTCAACTCAAGGGGAAGACATGAACCTAATAGGCGCTCAAGCAGATGCGGACAAGGATACTGGGAAAATGTGGGTTGGTGCTCAGATACTCGAGGGTGGTCATGGAGAAGGTATTGGATTTGCCGAAATAGGAGAATTTTTTTCCTCCGCGATTAACTGGCCGGAGGCAACTATAACCTTTTCTGGGTCATTGGACGGGTATATAGTAAGAGCCCAGCAGAACTCAGATGCTGAACTAATCGTGGGGTGTTCAATTTACATAGATAACAGTTTTTACAGAAAGGAGTAGAGTAGAAAACTGGTTTCCCCAGTCTAATTTCACCAGCTTCCCCTCATCAAACCGTGCATGAAGTTCTCCCTCACACGGCTTTCCGATGAGCTTCTTTCCTACGCATTCAAAGAGTAGACCAG
>JAYEJS010000053.1 GCA_034660695.1 Candidatus Thermoplasmatota archaeon
ATTGCATATCAAATCGCACTTTGATCCCGACGATCAGAAAGCTGACTTTAAATTGGTTGAAAATTGAGAGAGGTTGCTGAGATATTGCTTCAAAAATCTATGATGTTACCCATTCTGAGGAACATCTCATTTCAGGCGTCCCGAAGCCGATTGCGTATAACGACTGATACATATCTGAAGTTCGCCCGGTAAGGTGAATTTGGGCGAAGGGCGACAGCCCGTAGCCAGATATGCATTGTTATATGGCCGGGCCGAAGGCGAGGCAAGAGGGCGAAGCGACCGCAGAGTTGCCCACATTTCATGGCTGTGTGTCCTTTGATATCTATCTGTCTTCATATATACAACCCTATTCCCTGCTTATTGTCGTAGCGTTCGATCTCTATTTTATCAAACCAATTTAAATTAGCTCTCTACTTTAAACTTGATTTCCCATACTGGTCCGCATTTCTTAGAATATCGTTTAGGATTGAACTCTTTAGATAACGGAAAGGAATTCAAAAACAATGATGTAATGGAATACTGTAAAAGGAATGAGATAAAACTAAATTTCATAGAGAAAGGATGTCCTTGGATGAACCCTTTTATTGAGAGGGCAATAGGAATGATTAAGGAGGAATATCTCAACTTAATGTGGATAGATGAAAATCAAGATGAACAAGTGATATTGAATGAAATCAGACGCCCATATAACCGGAGAGATAACATGAGTCTTGGGTATCACTCCCCGTTACAATTTCTTGAGAATTATCTCTCCAATCCTTCAGGAGTTTAGTGTAATATCTCGGTGGACATTACCCCTAGTTAGTAACATATCCGTCAAACTCCTTTAAATCCTCACCGTCTTCAGCTTTTCTATGGTGGAAAAGTCAAGTAAGCCAATATCGCTTATTGCCAGCACTTTGAATTTGTTTATGTCCACATTTAAATTTCTGAGAATTGGCGAGAGATAGTCATCAGCATCTGCGGATGAGACATCCGTTCCAGATGCCAGTGGGGAAAAAGCGGGCATTACAATAATTTCGTCAGATATCAAATAACATGGAAGGGAGAGCATTGCCCCCACCCTATCCCTCAGATGTATAGACGGATGTTCATGGGCGATTATCATCTTTTTTTCTTCCATGCTTCTATGACCGTGTGCAATTGCAATGCCGTGCAAATCATATCTCCACTTTATTGTCATACCAAATTTAGATGCTATGGTTTTCAAAAAGTTATCGTGATTTCCCCTGATCAGCACTACTTTTCGTCCTTCCGAAAGAAAACTCAGCACTTCGCTGACTTCCCTCCATTCCTGCCTCAAATTTCTTCCGAATTCGTGCTTGAAGTCCCCGTTTACGATAACCGTCTCTGGTTCATATTTTGTTATAATGTGCTTCAGCCGTTCCATGATTATCTTCTCCTGGTATTTTGGTATGGCAACACCCTGAAGACGGAGCACGCCTTCATAACCCAGATGCAGATCTGCGATGATAACTGTCTGCTCGTCAGGCACATATATGCAGTAGTCATCAGTAACAAATATGCCATTCCATATTTCACTTCTTTCCATGACTTATTGCCTCCATTACTTCTCTATGCATCTGGCGAGTAAACGCCTTTCTGTCCTCCATCAGAACCACGTCAGTTGAGCCCATAGCCAGTATGTTGAAAGAAAATGGGGATGGAACTGTTCCTCTTAAAATCTGCAGTTTGATGTTCCCTTCTTCAACCATTTTCACAAAATTCTCTGCATTTTTTATGTCCATCGCATCCTCCATGATTTCACGGTAAGTTTCTTTAAGTGCCGGAAATTCCAGGTCAACGGCAGTTACAACCTTAAAAAGTATGGATGCATTTCTTTGCTGGCGGGAGACGCTCATCTCATGTCTAGTCTCTACGAATAAGCTCCATTTTGTAACCTAATTGTTTCTCCTCGGGTGACGAGAAGAAACAATCTATTCCTCTAAAATTTTCAGATGGAGGAAAACGAGGGATGGAAAACAGAGTTTTCGG
>JAYEJS010000054.1 GCA_034660695.1 Candidatus Thermoplasmatota archaeon
GGAAAGCATTGGACGAATGTTGATTATGATTATTATCAGAGCATCAGAACAGAAAGTCAAATGACACTCATTGATTTTGCCAGTCCCATGTGATACGCTTCGGGCTTCAGCCCGGAGTAGTTAACTTGATGGTAACCTTATACAGAGGAGGTAACAAAGTTTCTCTTTATCCATGATTCAAATACCGGATCAGTTAGGTGGTAACCGTCCTTTTTTTCCATAATACCTATACTCATCAAATATTCCAAATATTTTGGTAGAGAACTTAGATTCATACCCATGCTCTTTGCAATTGCAGATGGCCTATTATTGTTTGTTACTGCTATGATAATCTCACCATATCTCGCGGATTTCTCATTGAGTCTCCCTAATGTCTGTCTGAATTCAGAATCAAGATTCCATAGCATTTCCTCATAGCATTTCTTAACATCTCCAAGAGTCACATTCTTTCTACCGTGGGTGTGCATAATAATATGGCCAAGTCTCTGTATGTAGTCTGGAAAACATCCTGTCAACCGTGTATATCCATTGAGAGCCTCTTCTTCAATCCTAAGTCGTTTATTTACGTACTCTCTCACAACATCTTCTGTAAATGCCCCCAACTTTATTGGTGTAAGTTGCCTGTAAAAAGCGGAATCTTTGGAATAAACAAGTTCCGTCATGTAGGTTACGGCTGATGATGAGAGTATATAGAAGACCTTTTCTTGATGCTGGGTTATGGTTCTCAATCGCTTTACCCATTCAACTCCCCACCTGATTGCTATATCTGCGAATTCATCCACCATTAGAACGAAATAAACACCTTTTTCCTTGGCAAGATTTTCTATGTAATTTAATGCGTCATCGAGCAATTCTTGTTGATCTTTTCCTTCCCTAAAGCCAATCCTTATGCTTGCATAGCGTACTATCGATAACTCAGTTTCAGATATCTTGTTTAGAATGTCGGATGCTTTTTGCTTTATCATTTTCTCAATCTTACGACGATACGCCTTATCTCCTGTTTTTTCCACGTATGCCTTCAATGCCATGTCTATCAACTGACGGGAAAGTAGAGCCTTGGACGGCATTCCATAGCAGTCTATAAAAACGGGAATTACGCCCTCAAAATCTAATTTCAAATTTTTCAGCAAGGAAGTCTTTCCAGTACGCCTTAGACCAATGAGTGCTATGTTGTTTCCACCGCCTTTTGGTATCTCACTTAATATGCTACGAATTTTTTTCAACTCCTTCTCTCGATTGACAAAGTATTTGCCTGTCACAGGTCTCCCGTATCTAAAATATTCCATATTTTGATATATTCTGCAGGGAATATATTCTTTTCGGTATATATTATTTACATTCTAGTCAGAATATATTCTTTTCAGCATATATTTTTTGCATTCTCTTGAGAATATATTCTGCAGGGAATACAAAGGAACTGCTAAATGAATTTATAGGAATTTGTTTATTGTCAAGAAGAGATGATTACAAAGATTTGGAGAAATATTTGGAGAAAATAAAAGAAAATTCGTTTTAAGCAAATTGTAAAAGTTTAGGGAATCAGTTATTAAAAATTGTGAATGACCCAATGATCCTTTCATTTACTTTTTGTAAGGTCACAATTCACACAGCACAAATGGTGGTTAGTTATAAGTTTTGTTTAAAAATGAATTGTAAAGGATTTTGCAAAAAAATTCAATGCCATCGCCGAATCTCTCGAATTTATGCAGGATAAAGATTTCATGAAATCTTATAAAAAAGCAAAAGAAGAAATAAAAAATAGAGAGTTTACTGATTGAAATGAGTTATAAGATACTCCCAACTAAATAGAAATAAAAAACTTACCCCTGGTAAGTTACTTACCCCTGGTAAGTAAAAACACGCCTTCCTTAATCATTGGGTCTGCTACCAAATATTTTCTTTCTTTGCTCCTGTTGATAAACCCATATTTTTCCAATTCATGAAGATATTTTGAAACCATTTTGTCATTTATCTTTTTCCCCTCTTGAGCTTCTAAAAATCTTTTAACTTCAACCCATCTTAGTGGGGTTGAAAGTGCTTCTAGTAATTTCAAATATCTTCTCTTCGCTTCCTTTCTAAATTTAAGAAAATGTTCTATTTCTTTTGCAGTAATTTTTCTACCTTCTTTTTTAACTATTTTAAGAGACTTATCTACACCATAGGTGGTTGAATAATATCCAAAAAGGGTAAGCCAACCTATTACTCCATCAAAGATTTCTAAGGCTTTTTCTATATCACCTTTCTTTATTTCTTTTTTATGTTGCTTAAATCCAAGTTGTAAAAATTCCGTTGCGTCTTTTTTTCTTAAGCGATTTAATTTTATTAACCTTTTTGGTCTTCCATAAAGGTCGCTCTCAGCATCTACTCCTATTATTGAATCAAGTATTCCAACTTCTGAACCTGCCAAAACCACAGTAATATGTCTTGTATGCTCAAACAAATGTGCAATAATTCCACTAATATTTCCTGCTTTAAGTCTCTGGGCTTCGTCAATGAATATAACCAATTTAGATTTTCTTTTTTCTAATATTTTGCCTATCTTTTCAAAACTTTTTATTCCTGAGGAAAAAGAAAAGGTTGTTCCCATTCCAAATGGGGCCACCATTATTTCTTTGAGTATGTCTTTGAGTTTTAAATCAATGAAATTTTCTGTAAGTGCTACCACCGAATTTTGTAAAAGAATGTTAAAGATTTCATTTTGTTTTGGAGGAATGACTCTTCCATCGATAAAGGTTTTCGGGTATTTTAATTCATTATATACTACTTTCATTAAACTCGTTTTTCCCATTCTCCTGACTCCTTTGATTACAATAATTCTTTCCCCCTTTTTTATTGAATCATATAATTCCCTGTACTCCTTTTCAAAATTGTACAAATCTTCTTTCTTCTCTTTTGGCTCGGGATCAAAATACATGATATAGTAACAGAAAGTGAGATAAAAAACTTACCCCCGGTAAGTTACTTACCCCTAGTAAGTAACTTTGGCATGATCTATGTCATTATCGAACCAAACATTATCTTGGTTTGTTTATTGTCAAGAAGAGATGATTACAAAGACTTAGTTTCCTACGCAGGCAATTCTTCTTTAATAACTTTCCAGACAATTTCATGGTCAACAACAAAATAGCCGTGAACTAACCTATCTCTCATTTTTGCCATGCTGCTCCAAGGAAGCATCGAATATTTTTTTCTTATGGTTAGAGTCGTATTCTTGGTTGCTTCTCCAATTATTTCCAGCTTTCTTACCACTGCACTCGATGTTTTGTCATCTTGGACAAATTCTTCAAAACCCATATCACCTACAAATTGCTCAATTTTCTCTATAGCATCCAAGATATCTTTTATGAAAAATATATGTTCTCGTTTCATATATAGGCAACCTCCTTTAAGATTCTATCTCTCAATTCTTCCCGAACAGCGGGTTTTCTCACCAAGTCCACCGTCCTGCCCAAAATTTTACTTAAATATTCTTCAATTTCAATGAATTTTAATAGACCCGGAACTTCTTCAAACTCCACCAGTATATCCACGTCGCTTCTCCTTTTCTGCTCGCCTCTCACATAAGAGCCAAATATGCCCATCTTTTTAATTTTGTACCTCTCGTAAAGCTCCTTTTTGTGCTGAGCAAGCATTTTTTCGATATCCATACCTGTATCAAAAGGAGTAGAGATATTTAAGATTGTCTTTAAAATTCATCCCATCAATAATTTCAATCCTCCTTGAGGTGAAGGAGTTAAATAACGAATCAAAAAGATTTCTTGTAAGACTTTCACCACAAGTCATTCATGCAGATAAAGATTTCATGGAATCCTACAAAAAAGCGAAAGAAGAAATAAAAAATAGAGAGTTTGTTGATTGAGATGAATTATAGATATCCACAATCAAATATCAGTGAGGTTTTAACCAGCGATGGCAAAGATTTAAATTGCTTGGCTTGAGAAGAGGGTCGATAGGGTTACGCCGGCAATAGTACGATGTATCGGAATAATATTTAAATGAAGAGATTTTCCGATATATCGGAAATACTTATAAATGTTCGCTGTTTCCGATATATTGTGCACGGTGTGAAAAGGGAAAGGATCCTCAGAGTCCTCATGAATGATTCAGATGGTAGTTTGACTAAATATAAGGTCGCAAAACTTTCCGAGTGTTCAATTAGTTGGGCTATTGAGTTCATGCAGAATCTCGAGAGGGATGGATACATCAAGGGCACGAAGGTAGTAAAACCAGAGGCATTGTTAGAGTACTGGGCCTCAATTGCCCGTAAATCCATTCATTACGAATTCTTCATCCAATCTCCGACAGAACTCCTTCAAAACATAGATCTTGAATACGTCCTAACTACATATCTGGCAGAGAATCTGCTCAACCATTACCTCTTTCCAGCAAGAATCGACATCTACATCCATAAAACTGACCTTCATACTTGGAAAGAAAGGGTCAGTAAGAACGGTCTCTTCGGTAAAGGGAATCTGCGAATGCTTCTCTATGATGAGCATGTCTTCTACAAAAAAAGAAGGGTCGATTCCCTCTGGGTGGCTTCCATTCCGCAGGTGTTAGTAGATCTGAAAATCGAGGGTGGTGTCTGTGAAGAGGCTTACGAGATGATGGTGAAGAAATATGTACGAAAGAAAGGAGATTGAAATATCCCAGAGATACCTCAAAGAGATTATTGATCGTATCGAAGAACCGATTGTCATATTGGGTGGCTGGGCGGTCCGCTTCCTTGTCAACAAGAAGTACAGAACAGTCACTGGCAGAGAATATCTTGGCTCCAGAGATGTTGATCTGGGATTTGAGATGAATAAGTCAGACCTGGAAAAAACACCTTTTGCCCGGGCTTACAGGAAGTTGATAGATGATCTGTCCTTCAGGCCTCTATCTTTCAGGTTGTTCAAGGAGATACATGCGGAAACGGGCGAGGTGTTAGATAGTGAAAGAGCCAAAAAATTACCGCTCTACCAGATATTCCCAATGTATGTGGATCTCGTCGTGGATACCATACCATCAAATTTCAGAGAACATTTCGGATTCACTCCTGTGGATGAACCGCTGTTGGTGTATGTATTCGCAGAGGAAAATAACCGCATTGAGCGAAAAGATCTCGGTAAGATCATATGGATTCCGACACCAGACATATTGCTGGCTATGAAAATAAAGTCATACCCTCAAAGGGACAAAGAGCATAAGAGAGTCAAAGATGCCTGTGATATCGCTGCTTTGTTATTGTTTACTTCATTGCCTAACACGAAAGGATGGTTAAACAAATACCTTAAAAAAGAGAAGATTGTTAGATTCAAAGAGGCCATCACGCAACAGGAGATCGAAAAGGTTGCCGAGATAATCGCAATAGATGTTGATGTTGTTGAGAGTGCTCTATTAAAAATAACGACAGGCTAATCGTGAATATCTACGCCAACATAACTCATAACCTCTTATGTGAAATCATCAACCAAATCATCAACTTATACGAGTACGTAATGTAATCCTCTCCCTTGAGAATATATTCTTTGATATGAATCTCAAAAAGATTTCTTGCAAGACCGCATCGCCGCAACTCATTTTTATGGATAACCATATGAACGAAGTTTTATATATTATATGAGACTGTCCATTTGAAATTAAAAATGTATATTATTTGGCATGATAAGGATTATGACCTTGCAAGATGGGTTTATTTAAACTCTGATTTGTTAAAGACAAAAGAAAGAACTCTATTAAGACCCATTCCAAAGACCAATGCTAAAAATACTATCCTTTCTGTATTTGAAGACAAAACTGATTATCATATTCTTCCCGTAATAAAATATGATACGCCAGATATAATCATTCAGCATATTGACGAGCCTAAAGACACATCAAGAATAATTTTTGTAACTGAATTTATGACACATACACCTCAACATCACCACCCGTTACAAAGGTTTCCAAGAATCTATGGTGCATCTAAATTGATGATACCTGTTGCTTTGGTTCTTCCAAGATCAAAGACAAAGCTAGAACGAAAAAATGGAATTTATAAACCAGTATCTTACAAAACGAATCCTCTTATCTATCATATTTTTCTTAGGACAACAAAAATAAACAAAAATCCAACACTAATTTTTTTATGGCCTGAAGAAGGCGGATACTTAAAATATGACAAAAAGCACCAAACAGCACCATTTATAGATGAGCAGATAGAGAGATGGTTCTACTTCCTCAATAAGTATCTCGGAAATCCAGAGTATGATTATACAAGAGACAAAGAAATAATGAAACAGAAAAAGACAATGATTGAAATAAGTAATTATCAAAATCTAAGCCAAACCGAATTAATTAAAGAATGGAAGCAATTGTACAAACTTAAAACCATTAGAATTATTAAAACTGGAAAGGCGATTAAAGAATTTAGATTAGATGTTGGGAAATTGACCAAAGAGTTTATTGATAATGAGTTTACTTTAATTTTTGAGCCGAAAGGTCTTCATTCACCGTCCACTCCATTTAGAACAGATCCCTATGCTGGAATGCTCTGTGCTTTTGATAATTTATTTTGTAGGGATGAAGAAGGTAATAGAACGGTAAACGTTATTCTGAGAGCAGAGAACATAAATTACAGAAAAGTATCTTTCAGGGAGATTAAACATGATACCAAAAATTGTCCTTTTATATCAATAGAAAATGCACAAAAAATTTCGCTGGAAGAAGTCAAAGAACATTTAGATAACTGTGCGTTTACTTCATCAAAGCAACAGAGGATATATGGGGACATTGCAGATATAATCATTTTTGATGATTATATTTGTTATAAGGAGGATGAAAATGATAGACGAATATGATGTAACATTTGCGGTAAAAGAATGGTTGTCAAAACATGGATGGGTCGTCGTAGCTTTTAATCCGCCAGGATCACAAGGAACATTTACTATTCCTAATCCCGCAAAAGATCCAAGATATCGCGGACAAACTGGTAGTGTATCGCCAGATATTATTGCGATTAAAAATGCTAATTATGTGTTAATAATTGAGTCTAAACCGGCATATAATCAAAAGGATACAGAGAAACTATTGAATCTTTATAAGAATAAAGAGAGAATGAACCTTTTGATAGATCTCTTAGAAAAAGTGTGTCAAGCAAACAATGTGCCATTTAAGAAACCTGCAAAAATAATTCTTGCTAAAGCACACGGTGGACAAAATACTTTAAGAATGGATATGCTAACTTTCTTAGTTTCAACTGACAATAAATGGAATCCTACCAGAATAGATCCAACAATTGATCCATTCAAATTTATGAAAGTTATATTTAGAAAATCAAATAGGGCTATAGGAGAGATAGTAACAAATTAATTATGGCTTCCGAAAAATCAAGATGTAGTTATGATCTACATAATTGCCCCTCCTTTTTATACTCATCCCTGCTTTTTGGCTCATTACCCAAATAAAAATATCCTTTAATTTGAAGCCTTTTTCTAATCCGTAATTTATAAAATAAGATGAAGTGGGTATTATCTCTCCATTCACTCTGTTATCCCCAATTATTACACAAGTATATTTCTTTGGTTTGATAATCCGCCATGCTTCATCAAATGCTTTTTTCATATCCTTTATGTACCTTGAAATACTATTAGTAGATATATCATCTTGTTTTACCTCCCCATATGCATAACCTAAAATCTTATTAGACAATTTAAAGATATTTGAATAATTGATATACCCTAAATAAGGTGGATGAGATATTATTAAATCAATAGAATTATCTTTAATGTCCTTCAAGTTTCTTGCATCTCCACGTTTAATTTCTATCTTAGAATTTGTAGCCAGCCTAATGTAGTCACTCATCGAAGAATTCATTTCATGAATCTTATTTTTAAATTCTAAAAATACATTTAATACGGGTTTGTTTTTATTGACAACGATATGATTTATACATCTTGAATCAATTCTAGATACTTTTCTGACAACGCCTGCTAAAGCAAGCAGATAATAATTTCTCTCTCTTTCAATGGGGATTTCATCAATTTTTGACTTTATATTCATTAAATCTTGAAATACTCTCTCATCAAACCATTTTTTATCTTCTTTGTCCATTCCAAATCTCTTCTTTTCATCAGAAGAAAGATATTTTTCTAGATTTAGTAAAAATTTCTCACTATTTGGCATAAAGGGGGTTGTTTTTACTTTGCATAATAAGATCGAGAGAGGATTGGAATCTATTCCGATTGAATCTCTTTTTAATAAGTTCGATTCTAATAAAACAGTACCACTACCAGCGAAATTTGCTAAAACTAGATCTCTTTCTTTAGAATACAGTTTAATTAGTCTAGAAACTAATTGTGGAATAAGTTTACCGTACCATCTAAAAAAATCGTGGGTTATATAATTAGTTTCATCTAAACGAGTTTGTCTAAAGTCCCATACTGACGATATAAAACTATTATTTTTCATATTCTATCACGATTTCAACATCATTCGAAAGTCTTTTCTGATTCAGATTCAGTTTTTCTTTTATGTGTTTTAAGTATTCCTCCTTTATCTCATATAAAATAGAATTCCTTTTATTTTGAATTGCCATCTTGGTAGTTGTTCCACTTCCACCAAATGGATCCAACACAGTTTCTCCAATAAAGGAATATAGTTTTATGCACCTATGCGGTAACTCATCTGGAAATGGTGCGATATGACCATTTATATTCTCTTTTAATCTTACTCTCCTTATTGTCCATATTTGTTTGGTGAATTCTACATACTCATCTCTCCTTAATCTGCTCGCTTCTTTCATATCTTGTGAAACATGAAAATAATTAGGCCTACTTGGTTTCCTCAAAATATAGATATATTCCATACTGTCGCAAATTAGAGGAGACGGTGGATAAGGTAAAGAGCCATAAAAAAATCCCTTAACAGGAGTTTTATACCAGATTATTCTATCTGCTAACTCAAAACCAACTTCTTGTGCAACTCTCTCCAACTCCGCACCAAGAGGAATCCATCTTACTCCTGATTCTCCTTTCTCTGGTAAGTCAGATATATTCAAACAGAATTTTCTACCAGGTTTTAAAACTCTAAAACATTCCTTAAATGTTTTTTTCATATCTTCTAAATATACTTGTAAATTTGGCCATTGGGAATATATTTTTGCATTGAAATAAGGTGGTGAAGTAACAATTAAGTGGATAGAATTATCTTTAACAGATTTCATATTTCTACTATCGCCGATAATAATTCTATGTTTAGTGTGATTTAATTCGAGTTTATTCCAATGTTTTTCTATCATTTCCTTTTCTTCTAGTGCTTTTCTCTCTCGTTCTATTTTATTTAGATAACTATTCATTTTTTGCCTCTTCTTTACTGCTTAATTCTCTTAATTTTTCATAAACTGCATTATTAACAAATGCTGACAAAGAGGGATACCTATATTTATTCCCATTTTTATCTAACCAGTTTTGCACTTCTTTCAGAAGTTTATCGTCGATTCGCACAGTTGCCATATTCTATCACCTGTTACGTTTTGTAACTATACGTTACCTAATGTTACAGGAATATTTAAGATTTTCTATCATTTAATATTGTCAAATTTCTAGTGATTTTTGATTTCCAATTCTTTTCGTTCTATTCGATATTTTCTAGATGCCCAATATCACTAAACTACTTCAGAAAGCAGTTCTTCTAACGAATCTGGAATAAGATAATAATCTCTCGGTGTAATTAGCGAATATTTATTCCAATAAAAAATATTTTTGACATAAGATAGTGCTTCTCTCGAAGCATTAGAATATCTATCATTTTTCCTAATTACTCTTCGAATGTGGCTTGCTGCAAAATCTGCCAATTCAAATCCAGGGTGATGTTTTTTATGTACAACGAAAAATGTTTTTGCATATGGTTTGGTATATTTTCTACACTTTGAATCAAGTTTTTTATATAAATCTCTATTTTTCTTATTTAACTCCCAATATGAATCAAAGTGTATACAAAGATAGCGCTCCGTAGTTTTTCTAAGACCCATAGTAAATCTTGCTTGATAAACTGACTGGCGAATTATTGCTGCACATCCAGATAGATATGTCCCTTGCTTTTCCCTATACAATGATACGGAGTCAGTAAACGCAGTGACAGCGGTTAAGCCAACAGGTTTTATCTTTTTAGGTTCAGATGAATCCGCTCCTAAAGCTTTGGCGAGTGCAATTTGTTGATTGCAAGTATTTTTACGTACGTGAAATCGGAAATCAGCATCCAAAGATTTCTTACTTGAATTCTTTAATGAAGTATTATAAATCTTACGCGCTTCTTTGATGATTGATGCCGCTATCTGAGTATTAGAGAGTACAACAGCACCCATAGTAAATGGTTTAGGTTGGCCCCGGTTAAGACATGGGTTTCCAGCTTCATCAATAAATACGTGAGTCTCTAACACCGATGTCCAATGTCAAACCGATATATCTTTATTACGCTTTCATAGACTATGTGTAAAAAGTATGAATGCTTTCTACTCAGGCTCTAAACCAAGCCTTCGACAGTCTTCCTTGGTCAAAATAACCTTCATCACATAGACCTTTGCTTTAAATTTTTCGAGAAGATCTACA
>JAYEJS010000055.1 GCA_034660695.1 Candidatus Thermoplasmatota archaeon
GAATTTTTGCCTTGGCTGAAAATTTTTTAGCCAATTTTGGCTGTGGGAAGCCAAAATTTGTGACTGAACTGCATTCATTTTGCAAAATCAATTCATTTCAAAATGAAAAATACAGATTAAAAATCGGCAAATCTGTAACCACCTAGAGTGCGGTTTGCATCGGGTGCAAAATATTTATAAAACCAATTCCATAAGTAAATGGGAGTCAGGAGTGGGTGAGCGGCTGACGGCTCGCAAGAGCTGAGGAAACTCCTCCCTCATTCCTGGACCAGGTGTGTAAAAACTGGGGTGAGAACCCCAAATGGGGCGCAGAAACGACACAGCCCATGACGAGAATGATTTCCTAGGGAATGACGTTGTCCTGGGATCTGATGAAACGGCCTCATCCTGGAGCAAGTCCAAATACCGGGATCGGTTGTTCAGGACCGCTCGGAGGTAGGACGCATAGGTGAATGCCGCATAAAACAGAAGGAGGGTTATTGCCTTCACCTGACTCCCTATTCTTAAAATCATAAGGCTTATATCCTTGTCGGCATTTTACTATTGGATTAAAATGAACGCAAAGTCAATCGGAATTGTGATACTCATTTCTCTTTTACTAAACGGCTTTGTATTTGCGATACCATGTGATACGGGCAGTAAGGAGAGTTTTTTTCATGAAGAACATGGTGCTGCAGAACCCCAGGCTTTTCAGGCAGATGATGAATACGGAATTCAATGGGAAAAGGATTACGGCAAACTCTGGTGGTGGTCAGCCCGATATGAAGGCCCGCAGCCCGTGGGCGACGCGGACAATGACGGTAAAAATGAATTGCTCATAGGGGGTAGAGATCCTTTCATGCGTGTAATGAAATGGGATGAGAGTAAGCAGACATATTATGAACAGCAAAAAATTATTGATCCGGTATTTGGCATTGGCTACGGCATATGGGTTCGCTTGGGAAGCAATTATTACAATGTACCACAGCCGTTTGGTTCAGCTACTGGCTTCAGCATTGCCGACATTGACAATGATGGGGAGAATGAAATCGGCGTTGCATGGGGTTGCCATTTTTCTGCATTCAAGTGGAACGGGCAGCGATACCAACTCATGGGACGGTACATTGTAATCTCCGAGAGGCAGGGTCAATATGGAACAACACTTGATTGTGTAGTGGGAGATTATGACAATGATGGGAAAAACGAAGTTATTGTTACTGGAGGGTATGATGTCACTCCAGAATTGGTGGCGATACAATGGGACGGAAATGAATTTGTTGAAGAAGCGTCGTGGAGCGACGATGACCGCGGTGCCATATTTTTCCCCTGGATTGCAGATGTCGATGGCGATGGAAAAAATGAGGTGATATGCGGGGCCGGCAGAAAATTGGTTGTTCTTGACTGGAATGGGGAAGAATTTGTATCGACAGTCCTTGCCAAATTCAACCATCATGTTTTTGGTTGTGTGGCCAAAGACAGCGATGGAGACGGCATTCCAGAGATACATGTCACTTTCAGGTACCCGGAATTGCAGATATGGAAATGGAATGGAAGCGGCTACGAAAAAATATGGGAAGAAATATGGTACGGTGAAGAGGATACAATAGAGGCAATAGATATCGGGGATGTAGACGATGACGGTATTCCCGAAGTATGTGTTGGCACAAATTACATACATATACTGCAGTGGAACGGAAGCAGTTACGAGGAAGAGCACATTATAACGAATACGTACGGTCTGCTTGCTGTAACATGTGTTGGTGACTTTGACAATGACGGCAAAAACGAGATAAATGCAGGGGCAGTAGGTGTTTCGGAAGGTGAATCGTACATGTCGTGGATTTTTAAGTACGGGTGGAGCTGATCTGCGTGTCAACAGACGTTATTTTCTTTTTTTACATAGCGATTATTCTTCCTGTTGCTTCTTTTGTATATTTTGCATATTCTCTCACCAACATCGAAACGTTATGGGTGGCTATTGGAACCATCGTCTTGTGGGGAGCAATGATTCCTTATCCTGTTTACTGGTATTTAAAAAAGAAGATGATTTCATCGTAGAATTTATTTACAAAAAGGTATTTACTTCCTTATGGAACACGATATTAGCGAATTCCCTGGTCTTTATATTGGAATGGGAGATGTAATTGCTGACGGAAAGAAAATAGGTGAGTGTATTTTCAATCTTGAAATAATAATAGGCAGTATAAAAAGAATGGAGGCAGAGGGGGCATTTGTTGAATTTACTGATGGGGCAATAAATTTTTCTGATAAAATGAAGGAAATACATTTTAAAATGTCGGGCGTAATAAGCAGAGATCACGAATTCTATGTTACTGAATTTTCCTGCTTTACCAATACGTCCCTATATCCAAAGTTCATTATAAAGGCCCCAAATGAAATTTTAGACAACATAACTGAGGAGGGAAGAGAGTAGAGTTTAAATACGGAAATTGGATATTAAACTATGGAGAGAAAAATTTTGTCGTTTATTCTCTTGTTTATTATATTTGTCCCCATGATTATTCCAGCTGAATCGTCAGAACAGAAATTGGAGGAAAGAATAATAACATTCACAAAATATTTGCCAGATGGAAAAATAGAAAGATTTGATAGGGTTGTATCGTACACTGGAAAAAATTTTTCAAAAAAGATATCAGATATGTGCGCCAAAATGGCGAGAGAAGATAAGGCCATTCAGAGGTTTTTAAATGAGACAAACATAAATGTATATTTTATAATGTCTGCCGGCACGGGTCTCCATTTTATGTTTCCGCCCAGTCTTTTAAAATTATCACTCTGGAGTATTGCTCTCTCGCTTTTTCCGTCCGGTATTTACTGCAATTACCATGGAAATGAGGCAGAAACAGATATAATGCCTGTCATTCCCTCTGGAAGCTCGACAACAATTTATGGAGAACACAAGCTTCTCACCCTCGGTTTTGTCGGTATTGTCGGGTGGGACGGTCTATTTTCTTTTTCAGATACAGGATTCGCTGGTTTCACACTTTTTATATGGACATCTGGGATTACCACCTGACTCCCAGAGTTTCCGACTCACAGCCTATAATCCATCCATCATTATTTTTGCTTTTTTTCCCCTTCTTAAGCCATACGATAAAACGAGTGCCCTCTGGATACTCGTCTTCACCGCTTTTCACCTGTATTTTCCCATCGAACCCTTCAACTATTTTTTTTACGAGATACAGGCCAAGGCCGCTTCCCCTGCTTTCCTTACCTTTCCATCCCTGCTGGAAAATTTTTTCTTTGTTGTCCTGGGGTATTCCAACTCCATCATCCTCTATGTATATATTCCACCCTTTCTCGTCATCCTCTGCGTAGATGTCGACATGATGACCACATGAATGTTCTATAGCATTTTTTATTAAATTAGAAAAAACGTCTTCTATAAGCTCATTACCCCTCACGATTGCCCCGGTAGGCCTGTACCTTATTTCGATATTCCTCTTTTTTGCTTCCTCTGAATAGTGTCCAATTATACGTTCCATTACTTCATCTAAATCTATATTTGTCATCTTTTTTTTATCTCTTATTGTTTCAAGTTTTTTTACGCTTTCTATAAGCTTATTTCCTTCTGTTATCGCCGTTGTTGCCTTATCAACAATTCCCTTGCTTTTATCCGAGAGATCACTGTTTTTTAGCAGCCCCAAATAACCGATGGCAATCTCGTTTTTGTTGTATATGTCGTGCCGTAGAAGGGAATTGTAAAATTTGATATCCTCCTCGATCTTTCTTTGTTGCGTAACGTCCTGCAGTATACCTTCTACTATCCTATTTTCACCACTATAAACCACCCAGGCGGATTCCCTGCCAAAAAATATTTTCTTATTCCTCGTTACATACCTAGTTTCAAAGTTTTGTACTATCCCGTCCTTCTCCAGAATTTCGAGGAACTTTTTCCTGTCATCTGATTTTAAAAAGAGCTGCTCGGCATTTATTTTTTCCAGTTCATCCTTTCTTCCCTCATATCCAAAAATTTTCATGAAAGCTGGATTAACTTCCAGTATTTTTCCATCAAAAGTTGTTATGTATATTCCCTCGGTTGCCTTATTTATAATTTCCTTGTATTTTCCAAGGGAAGCTTCATTATCCAGATACACGATGGATTTTGCTACGTTTCGGGAGAGAAGATTAAGAAGAAGTCTGTCATCCTCAGAAAAAGCATCTGGCTTTTTGCCTGTTACACCAATAACACCTAAGACTTTTTTGTTAAATGAGAGGGGAACGTAAATTTTACTTCCTGATTCGGAATGTGGCTCATAAATTTCTTTATTTGATGTTGCTGCTGATGATGCTGTAGACTCCTTTTCCAACAAAATTTTTTCCCCGATTTTCCCTCCTTCGCTTGCCACTATCTCTATTGCACCATCCGAAAGTATGCCGAGAAAACATGAATCTGCGTCAAAAGAGTTCATAATTGTATGTATAACATTATCGTATGTCTCCTGTCTGGATGATTTGTCATTCAGATTGCAAACCTTAGAAAGTTTTTCTTTAAATTTCTGGAAATATTCTTCCGTCCTTCCGACCGTTTCATTATTGAGAGATATTGCCTTGATTATAAAAAGCAATTTTTCGCTATCTTCTATCTCTGTTATCTCAATTTCTGCTGGAATTTTTACACCTTCTCTATTGACAATATATACTTTTTTCTTTCCGCAATTGCCTGTTATCGCTTCCCTTATCAAAGGTATATTTTCCTCGTCTATAAAATCAAAAATATTTTTTTCTGCAATTTCTTCTTTTTCATAACCAAAAAGTGCAGCACATGCATAATTCGCCATGTTTATGTTGCCGAGCAAATCTGCAATACACATGGGCTCATTTATGCGGTTAATCACTTTTTCGAAGTTGTCTTGGAGGATAACTTTTTCTTCCCTGGCTATACCATATGCCCTCTCTACTTTTTTATCCCTCCTTTTAGGTATTGCAATAACGATAAATCTTTTTTTTTCTCCACTTTTTTCCTCTATTTTGATGGTAGTCTGTATTTTCTCTCCCCCCAGGCATTTCATAAAATTATCTGCCGCATTTTTTTTATCTTCCTTGCATACAATTGAAAGAAAAGTTTTTCCTTTAAGTTCGTTAAATGGTTTTCCTTCCTTCTCTACTGAAATAAAATTTCCTTTGCGGTCTAAGCTGAAAATAATGCTATTCAGGGTGAGGGTAGAATATATCTCAACGAAATCGCTAAGTTCGGCAATTTTTTCTTTAAGCTCGTCCACGCTTCCTTTCCCACCATTCACGAATTACTATTAAAAAACGATATATAAAATTTTGTTATCTCCTACCAATTTTGTTCTATTATACCAACCTTCAAGAAAATTTAAGTACGAACTTGAAATTCTTCTATGTGGAAAAAGAATTGCTTATCAAAAAGCTAATACGCAACGGCTATCTTTTATCTGAAGAAGTAATAGATGCCATGAAAGAAATACCAAGAGAACTGTTTGTTCCAGGGAATGAAAAAAAACAAGCATATGCCGACATACCCCTAAAAATAGGTTATGGCCAGACAATATCAGCCCCTCACATGGTTGCGATAATGACAGAAGCATTAGATTTGAAAAAAGACAGCAAGGTCATGGAGATCGGAACAGGCACGGGTTATCATGCAGCTGTTGTAGCAAAAGTGGCGGAAGAAGGACATATATATACGGTTGAGAGGATAATGGAACTTGCCGAAAAGGCGAAAAGAAATTTCAAAAAATTGGGAATAAAAAATGTAACGGTAGTCGTGAGCGATGGTTCTGCTGGCTTGCCCGAATATAGTCCTTTTGACAGAATATATGTAACGTGTGCAGCACCTTCCGTTCCGCCCCAACTGGTAAAGCAGCTTTCGGAACATGGAAAAATGCTTCTGCCCGTGGGAAGAACGTTCTGCGATCTGATTCTCATAGAAAAAAATGAGGAGATGTTGCAGAAAAATTTGGGAGCATGTTCATTTGTTCCCATGATAGGGAGGAAAGGATACAATGGGTGATATATGTGTTTCAGCCGCAACAGCTTCATTGCTGGGGCTAAAAAAATGGAATATAGATGTTATGCCCACAACACTTTATTTTATGGTGGGAAAGAAATGCAATGGGGCATGCGGTTATTGCACACAGGGAAAGGGCTTCCTGTCGAGAGTGAGATGGCCGTCGTTCTCTTTTGATGAAGTACTGGACGGTATCGATGGTATTGATAAAAAAGTAGGCAGGATATGTATCCAGAGTTTATACTATAGCGGTGTCATAGACCATATAATAGAAGATGCCGGGCGACTCGGAAAATATGGAATACCCATTTCCGTTTCGATGAATCCGACGGATAGAAAGAACATGGAGCGGCTGAAACATGCCGGGGTTGAAAGGGTGGGGATAGGTCTTGACTGCTGTACTAAAGAGTTGTTCAATAAATGGAAAAAGGGCGTTCCTTCCTGGGAAGAATATTTGCGATCGCTAAAGATTGCAAAAAATGTTTTCGGAAATTCAACGGCCCATTTAATTATGGGGCTCGGAGAAAGCGATGAAGAGGCAATAAACATAATGCAGAAGCTATCGAAAATCGGAATGAAAATAGCACTGTTTGCATACACTCCCATTCATACAGGTTTCTCCCCAAAAATAGAGAGATACCGCTCGCTTCAACTTGCCAGATACATGGTCGAGAAAGGCGAAGGAAGTTTTGTTTTCAGGAATGGAAAACTGCATGAAATGCATGCTTCGGAAGACAAAAATGCATTTCTCACATCGGGATGCCCGTTATGCAATCGCCCATTTTACAATGAAAGGGTAAGAGGGCCAATTTATAATTACCCGAGAGAATTAAGAGATGAAGAAATGAAAAGAGCAATGGAAGAGGTAAAAAAATATGTCAGAATATATACTACTGCTCCATAAAAAACATAAATTTATTGCAAAGAGGGGCATTGTGAATACGCATGTTGGTAAAGTTGATATAAGCAACGTAGATATAGGAAAAAAACTGGTTGTTGGGACCGAGAGTTTTATGGTTTTAAAGCCCACTTTCATGGATTTGCTGGAGAAATGCAAAAGAGGAGCACAAATTGTCATGCCAAAAGATGCAGCACAGATTGTAGCTGTTGCAGGCTTAGGCCGGGGATGGAAATGCCTTGATGGTGGCTCCGGCTCCGGCTTCCTTGCAATTTTTTGGGCCACATGGTGGGCAAAGAGGGAAAAGTCTATACTTATGAAGAAAGAAAAGAGTTTTACGATAAAGTCAGGAAAAATGTCGAGATTTGCGGTATGGAAGGAATTGTCGAGGTGAAACACGAGGATATGGCAAATTTTGTTGAGGATGGCTTAGATCTAATAACGCTTGACGTGAAAGGTGCGGAGAAAATGGTCGGCAAAGCCCGCAAACATTTAAATCCAGGGGGATGGCTTGTTGTTTACTCACCCCATATAGAGCAGCAGATTTATGTGAGGGACGAGATGGAAAAAGAAGGATTTGGGTATATAAAAACGATAGAAACCATACAACGGGAATGGAAATCACTTGGGGGGTATACGCATCCTGTGCCCAGAGGAATTATGCACACAGGATTCATGACTTTCGGGAGAAAAATCGGTTAATTATTTTCACAGACCCTTTCTTTTATTTTATGGTGCAAATCACTTTATGGGTTTTGCAGGTATCCCGACATAAGTTTTTCCGCTTTTTAAAACCATATCCTTGGGAACCATTGCCTTTGCGCCCACGACAACATTGTCCTCTATGACGACGCCGGGCATTATAAAAGATCCCCCTCCGATTAAACAATTTTTTCCTATCTTCGTCCTTCTTAACAGTAAATTTTCCTCGGCAATATGTCCGAGAATCATCGCCCTTCCCCCGATCATCGTGTTTTCCCCTATTTCCACCATGCACGGGTCGATCCATTCCTCGCCAGCTAAAAAAACATTTTTACCTATTTTGCACCCTATCAAAGAAAGATAAAATGATTTCAGTTGGGGAAGAACAAATATATTGATAAGTTTGTAAGTGGGATAATAGAGGGCGAAATATGTTACGAATTTAAATGCCATTTTATCATTCAGGGTTTTTCTGTATGTCCCATCGCTATATTTGAGTTTAAAGACATTTATGAAGAAGGCCGTGGAAAAAATCATTGAGAATAACAAGACCAAATACTCTGCAACGATGAAAATTGATAGCAATACAAGTCCAAGAGGATTGCCAATATCAATCCACTGAAGAAAAACGTGAGCAAGAATTAACAATGGTAATATTCCAAGTGCATAGGCTATTGTCGTTATTGCAAAAAGAAGAATAGCTCTTAAAGTCCCTGTAATCCCTCCAATCTTATTTTCCTCCCCGCTGTATGCCATAATAGGTAATGTCATTCAGTTAATAATTATTTTTTGTATTGTATCAATGCCCCCTATTCCACAATTCTTTTCTCTTTGCCTCGAGCATGTTATTTTTTTTGCCGGCATATTCAGCAAACGTTTGTATTCTGTCCCCATACATGCCGTAAAGAATTGGCAGTTTTTCTTTATACTTTAAATCCCTCAATAAATGGTGGTCGAGGATAAGATGGCAGTCCGTTTTCTTCATTATTTCGGTCAAATTTCCCTCAGCTTTCTTCAAATTTTCTCTGGAGAATTTCCAGCCGAGCAGGTATGACGGTGGGCCGTCCGTGATAAGTATGTCGGGGTTCTGCTGGATAATATACTCGGCCGCTTTCTCATCAACAGGTCCTTGTACATCTGACGCAAATAAAATCTTTTTGTCTTCCTCGACGGTAACCATTATCACATATCCTAATCTCGTTCCCTTGGGCCCATGAGGAAATGGCGGCGAGAATTTCAATTTCGTGTTACCTATCTCATAATCTGTTTCGTCGCAATACACTATTTCGCTTTTATTTCCAAAACGCTCGGCAAAAAGCGTTCCTCTTTCCATCTGACTTTTATTTATGTTTCTGTCAATGCACTTGGCAAACACCCTCTTTTTTTCATAGAATTGTTCATCGGGCGCGTAATGGTCGTAGTGGTAATGTGTGATAACAAAAAAATTGCAGTCATCAGCCATATTTTCTATACTGACCAGTGCTTTCTCCAGTGCTTCCAGCTCAAGGGGATGAGGGGGCAGACCGTAGCGGGAAGGGCCAAGCGATGCAGACGCATCAATAAAAATACAAACATCGTCTGTTTCAACAACTGTCGCCATTGAGCGAATGCCTAACGAGTCTGATGCAATTAGTTTTATATTCATTTTTCCAGATACATATCTCCCATATAACAATCATTTAATTGTGGGCGGCCATGTAAAGGATGAGCATAACAATGGAACGCTGCCCAGAACCCTGCCTCCTCAGCGGATATTTTTCCATCTCCGTTGATATCTGCCGTAGTGCCCAATCTATCTTTTATGCCTTCAAGTGCCCCGGCCATTAGAATGGTCAGGATGCCCCCATCTTCTGTCGCCTTCGCCCTTGCAAAGGTGGTAGAAGCTGTTATCAGAACTCTGCCTTCCTCTTCGATGCTGTTCTCGGAGCCGAAATGGGTGAATATACGCTCCATGTCATCAGGCCCTCCGAATTCCCCGGAGAAGCAGGTATCAATCACTGAGAGTATGTGCATTGACTTAGAGCTGGCAAAAAAGTCTGCCACATCACCGTCATAAAGGTTGCCGTCCCACAGTTCTATTTTTCCGTCGATGGGCTCCTTGTCATTATCGCCATATAGCTCTATCCCCCCGTGCCCCGAAGCCCAGAAAACAATTTTTGAATCACTGTTTGTATGCTCCGAAAGCCATTTCATTACATCTATCAAATTCTCACGTGTTGCACATCCGTTTGAGAGACACATTACATTTGACCGTGGGAAACCGTAGTGGTGATAAAGCAGATCAAACACCATTGCACCGTCTTTCCAGGATGCAATTTCATCACCGGGTGGGTCAACATTTAAAATAAGTGCCCATCGGTTGTCATCCTGTTCGATATATTCGAGAGAGAAATTTCTTTCTATCCCGCCGTATGTAATGCCCTCCTCTCCCTTAACGTAGAACTTCACTGTATGCTTCCCGTAGTGTGAAAATCTATACGGCCATCTAAATGCATATATGTTTTCTGGAGAAAATTTTGTCTCATCGCTCGCAACAGAGGGCAATCCAATCTGCGAGGATTGCTCAGGAAAAGTGGGAAGGTACTCATGTTCTATATCAAGGGATGAAAGTTTCTTTCCATCAACGATACAATAAGCTTTGCCGTTAAATCCATTCATGTTGGCTAGGTAGATGCTGTAATACAGAAAGATTTGATCACCTATGCCGGCATTTTCTTTACCTTCGCCTACTTTAGCGTAGCATATATTTACATCTGGAAGACCGCCCGACATTATATCAGAAATATTTACCTCGGGCTCGTATACCTCCACCCAGAAATTCCTGGCAATAACCACCCCTTCCTCCTCCTTTTCCATACAACCTGAAAAGGGAAGGAGCAGGATAACGGATAGTATTACTGGAAGGAACTTCTTCATTGTCCCAATAAGCATAGATTGCCTAATAAATTTAACGGAAACATCTGCACTTGCCCTTATCTAG
>JAYEJS010000056.1 GCA_034660695.1 Candidatus Thermoplasmatota archaeon
CAAAAAATTTAATACTTACAACGCATTCTCAACCGAAATAACACTTCCAAACAAAATTACCTCACATATCAAAAAAATGAGGGAAGATGGTTTTCTAACTTTTGCTAGAAAGGGGAAAAAAATCATTGTGGAAGCAAATAAAGATATTTTAAAACAAATGGCGGACAAACACCAATATAAAATTGATAAAGCCATTGAAATGCTGTCATATATTATAGAGGAAGTTGAATTAGCATACCAACCACATATTAAAACATTTAGAGATTCTTTAGATGTTATATTATATTTTTTATGGGGTATTTTCCAAAAGGAAAAATCATTTTATTCCTATTATCCAATCGTAAGTATACTATTCTATGTCCCAAACATAAAGGAAAAAGAAAAAATAGACTTTGCTTTGCGTACCTCTACTGAAAGATGGGAAAATCTCATAACTATTCCCCAAGGTAAACAAGCACAGAAATCCAACAATCTAAAAAATTATTTAATGAAAAACAATAACTATCTGAAAGATTTTTTATTTCTTATTGCAGATTGTTTAGACGAAATCGAACATAAATATTTAGCCGAAAAAGGAACACATCATTTTGAGTCGAGGCTACTGATATCTGCACAAATCAATGCCACAAGACAATTATTGAATAATTTACAATAACTCCATAAATTTTACACTACTTTTTGCCGACTATTTTCTCCAATGCCTTTATGATTTTTTTGGCAACTTCTGGATTGTTTAACGCCCTTATAAATTCATCTCCAAGTTGTTTTTCCTTTGATTGCTCCATTTTAGCCAGCTCTGCCTCTAATCTCTTTATTTTTGAAGCTTGGCGATTTATGAGTTCATCGTATGTTTCATTTTTCTGTTTTATTTCCTCCCTCAACTTATTAACTCCATTTCTATCTTTAAAAACGGTAAGAACGCTTTCTCCCTTGAGATAAAACTCCCCTAATTGTTCTTGTGAATATCGCCTATAAACCTCTGTGAGATAGCCCTCATGCCCCATTAATGCCTCTGTTACATCGACAGGTATAACACTGCCCATTTTTGTTCTGAAATATTTCCGTAATACATGGGGGTGCAGCCTGTTGCGGTTGGTGTTTTTGTCAATTTCGTTCAACCCCGCCTTTTTAACTGCATTTCTCCAAATACACAATGCCGTGTTATCCTGGAAGGGGAAAAGACGATTATCCTCTGCTGATTTTTTATATTTGTGGCTTTTCGCTACTGCAGCCTTCAGATAACTCTCTCTTACCTTTAGCCATTCCGTAATCGCTTCCTTTCCTTCTGTGGATATGAATGCAATGCGAGGATTTCCCGTTTTTGTGTATTTTCCAGAGATATTTATCTTCGGTGGTTTACTTTCCAGCTCAATATCATCCAGTTTAATCTGTAATGTTTCCCCGATTCTCATTCCACTTGAGGATAATGTCAAAAATAATGCCTTTCCTTTTGCATCCATGTGAGTTAAAATGCTCTTCAGCTCTTCATTGGAAGGTATTTTGTCCATCGTTAATGCTCGGCTCCCATTTATTTTTTGTTTTAGTTTTCTCCAAAATTTTTCAGTTAAATCTATTTCATTCTCGCTCAGGAACGATTTTACTGCTGATAGATATGCCCTTACTGTCTTTGGTGGTCTGTCCTTTATTTCAATAAAAAACTTCTTTATGTCCCCTTCATAATCCCTTCCTTTATTGAAATATTGGTTTGCATTCACATTTAGTGTTTCAAAATATTTTTTCAATGCCGTTTTATATGCCCGTATTGTATTTTTGCTCGAATACATCTGCAGAAATTCTGCAATAATATCATTTTCTTTCATGATAGTGTATTGTTTAATAAATATTTATAGTTTGCTATACAACAATCACTGTTATCAAATACTAAACTCCTGTGAGTATATAAGCGAGGGGAGGGGTGGAGTGCTATTTAAAAAACTTCCTACTTTTTCT
>JAYEJS010000057.1 GCA_034660695.1 Candidatus Thermoplasmatota archaeon
TATTCCAATGGTTCTACATTGTAAACCTGAGATCTCAGTGGTACTCCTCCCCAGTCACTCATTCCTGTTCCATCTTTTTCATTCATTGTTTTTACCTATATGGAGTTAGGCTAGGATGCCAGTCAAACATGAACCAGGGAATAAATCCCATGTACCCAAATGCCACAATTCCTGGTATCGGTCTTGGTATCGGTAATCTCCAGTCATCCCAGTAATTTCTTATCCAGATATTTGGTAAAGGTAAAATGTTAAACCATATTTGTGCATTTTGAGCGTTATTCATTAAGTTATTTTTTGTTATTGAGGTCAGCATGCACGGCCCGATTAACCGCAAACTAAAACTTCCAAGTTTTATACCTTCTGGATTTTGTGATATGTTATTGCCGATAATTACGTTGCCAACCCCACTCCAAATTGCAATCCCTGTCTCTTTACAAAGAGTGATCTCATTTTTATAAACTTTATTGTTAACACCGTTGTCAATAGCCACCCCGTTATAATTTTTGTATAACACATTGAATGAAACATTGTTACCACTCGAGTTTATACCTATACCAATTCCATACCCCCTGTTTGAAATATAGTTATGCGAAATAACATTATTATTCGAGAATTTAAGACCTATGCCGCAATCATTTTCGATAATGGTGTTTTGAGAAATGGTATTGCCGTATGTACTGCACATACGGATTGCTTGGCCATTAGAAATAATAATGTTATCAATAATAGTATTATCTCTCGAATCTGAAAGTAAATATATTCCTGCAGAAGGAAATTTATCACTATTTTTTATTGTAAAACAAGTTATGGTTATCTCATTTCCTAAGATTTTAAAAACGTATCCTTTCTTACTCCCATCAACAATGGTGCTATTCTTATCCTCCCCAATCAGATTTATCGATTTGTTCACTACCACATTCTCGTAATATGGCGATGAGTCATCGTAAACAAAAATGGTATCTCCCTCTTCTGCAGCATCTACCGCAGACTGTATCTCTGTGTAGTTGTTTGGACCAGAGCCTCCGACATACAACACTCCGTTTATGGAATTAGATGAAATATTTGTTTTTAAATTGAGGGAATTGCTTCCTGTAATTGGAACAACACTGAGCAAAAGAAATACTGCCATTATAATTATTTTCTTTTTCATGGTTTTATATCACCTTTCTCCTTAAATTTCTTTTGGCAAAACAAAAAATAAAGGGAAAAGGTTATTCCGCTATTGGAGTATCACCTCCTGGAGGTTTTGGTGGTGGATTTGATTCAGTTTTCGTTGTAAAATGCCATGTTTGCCCGGTTGTAGTTACCTGTCCATCGTTTGCAACCACTTTCCAGTAATAAGTTGTATCATAATTCAAAGTTCCTGGGTTGTATGTCGTCGATGTTATTCCAGATGCTTTCAACGGGGGATTTGAAGATGTTCCGAAGTAAACATCATAGATCAGTGCATCGTTGTCTGGATCTGAGCATTGCCAGCTCAATGTTGGATTGATGCTTACATCAGTTGCTCCATTGGATAGATATGGATTGAACGGTGCATTTAGAGGACTGTTTGTATTTCCATTTAGCAGTGGCTCTACAGCCCATTTTGCACTTTCGGTTATGATATCTCTTGTATTTACTGTTGGTTCCATTGGATTGCCATTTGAATCTGCATAAATATATTTGGTGTGGAGAGCATTCTCTATTACTTGCCCGCTTCCATATTTCCATGTTTTAACTTCCGGATGCTGCCCAAATAATATTATTCTTCCATCGATTCCATCACTATTCCTATCATATGTCGATTTTATTATCGAGGCATTGCGTTTGAGATGTGTTTCTACTATTTGATTTGACCCAAATCTATGAAGTTGAGTTGTTGGATGTTCATCAGGGTCGTCATAGTATTCTGCAACAACTGTAACAGCGGAAGGATTACAATCTACAAAACTGGATC
>JAYEJS010000058.1 GCA_034660695.1 Candidatus Thermoplasmatota archaeon
CCACATCGTGGCATAAAAGTAGCCACTAGAAAAAAATTGAATCTTAAGAGAAAAAAATAGCGACCGCCTCCTTAATTCTGGAGTTTTTTGAGCTTTCCACATCAAATTTTTTTCTGGAACTTCCGCTGAAATGTAGTCCCAGTCGCTTATTCCCTCACTAAAATCCAACTCAGGGGTGGTTTTCCCTTCCTAGACAATACATATTTCATCCTTTTACCACAATTTGGACAAAGAGGTGACCACATTCCTAAGAACTTAGTGAGTTTCTGTTGAGCTATACTTACCATGCCCAGTAGCTTCTTGAACTTTCTCTTAATTCCCCTACTGTAAACGCCATAATGTCGTATAGTTTTGAACTGTTTCTCTGGGATGTGATCTATCACTGCATGAATAAACTCTTCCACATTCATCATCACGTAATGCTTAACCCCATCATCATCTTCATACCAAAACACTACCCCCTGACCATCATAGGAGGCAATTCTACTCTCCGCTACAGCTGGACGCCTTATATATCTTCCAATGTACTTTATCATTCCTTTCCTGTTTTTTATGGTATCCTTTGCTCTTACATAGAAACCTTCAGGGTATTCCCGAAATAAGAAATCAATAAGTTTCCTGTTTTCGAGAGTATCCTCTAATTCCTCCTTCAAATTGGTAAGTAGCTGATACTGCCAAGACTTTTTCAACATCCTGTATGGAAAGTAGTTCATGTCAACCCACGTACCGTTATCTTTAAATCCCCCCTCAGTAACCAAACAATGCAAATGAGGATTAAATTTCATGTCTTTACCATAGGTATGTAAAACAACTATTATGCCTGGAATTGCCTTGATACACTATTTGTTGTTGTGGGCACAATACAACAACAAGGCTGTATCTAAATATTTTGGGTACAGTCATTATCTTAGAAAAATCTATACTTTATATTACAGTGGATATAGGTCAGCCATGTGAAGCTCTCTCCTTAAAGCAACGATTTTTGTTTCTTTGAAGTATGTTGAGCCTTATCTTACGGACAGATGTTTTGCTTCAGACCACTGACCAGTTACTTACAGTGAAAAAATTTAAATACAAAATATTTATATACCAATGGAGGAAATGATGAATATAAAAGGCGTGTTTAAAGATAAAAGGGGAATTGAGGGATTACCGATGAGACTGATTATAATTGTAGTGATTGCAGGCGTAGTATTGGCGGCGATAATAACGATGATACCCAAAACAAAAGGACATATGGAAATAGACTATTGGGAAACAGATTATGGAGGAACAACAACTCCTGGTTTCTTGGTGAAAGTGAGCGCAACAGGAAGTGAGGAAGTTCCCGGCATAAGTTTTACAGCCCGCATAAATATTACTGATACAGACGGCAAAGCAATAGATGGGGCAAAGGTGACTATAACTGGCGCAGGAGGTGCTGGTGCAGGCACAACAGATGGCACCGGTGTTGCAAATGTTATAGTTGATGGGTGCACATTGCCCGCTAACCAAGATACAGTATATTTAAAGGTCAAAGTTACAAAGAGTGGATATTACGATGAAATAGATGAAGAAGGACTACAGCTTCAGCGAGTGTGAGGATGTTCTCCCACGATTTTAATTCCAAGAAAAAATTAAGAAAGTCTCCTTTTAAAATAGATAGGAGAGGAGTTCTCGGCCTACCAATGCGGATGGTGGCCACCCTTATAATTGGAGGAGCAGTGTTAGGGGCCATAGTTTACTATATGACAACGAACTGCTGGAATCCTGAGGAACTTCAAGTAAGTTGGGATAAAGATGTGGTGGAGGAGGGAAACAGGGTGATAGAGATAACAGTAAACGACAAGGATGGAAAACCTATTAAAAACGCTATAGTCACTATTACGGGCTTAGAAACTGCCGATTCAAATAAAACAGGAAGTAACGGCAGAACGCAACTTAATATCAATCCTGCATTGTCACCGTATAGGAATGAGGGATACCTCGATATAAAAGTGAAGGCAAGTGGATGTTATAAAGACTTTGAGCAAGACGATGCTATAAAAGTTGTTGTGGGGTAAATATGCCAATAAAATTTGGTAAAAAGGCAGAAGAAACAAAGGATGCAAAAGAAATAGATAAGGGTGAATTGGGGGGTTGGATAAGAAGAATGGAACAGAATATCAACAGCCTCGACAAAAGATTGGATGCTATAGAACGGAGATTATCAGGAGAAAAATTTATACAACCAAAAATGGGAAAGAGCACAAGGGAAAATTATTCAGAATCATTGGAGAATGAAATACAAAACATATCCAAAAAAGTAAATGATGAAATAAAAACGATTAGAGAGGAACTGCTTAAATTTAAAATATTGGAGAAAAATAGATTAGAAAGGGATAACGACAGTAAAAATAAGGATGGGAAAAACCCTACTGTAATATCGATAAAATCTGGAGTGAAAAAGAGTGACATAACTGGCGGACAAATAAATACGAAAGAAATAGCAGATCTTGAAAGGAGGATGGAAAAACTGGAAAAAAGAAAAGCGACGGTAAAAGTCGGAAAAATAGAAGTTCCCATAGAAATAACAGGGATTGTCGGAGGGATTTTGGCCTTTATAATAGCAGCTCTGCTTTTTGAGGGATATAAAGATTTGGTGGCCTCACCCATTTTCGTTATGTCTGCCGGCCTTATACTCGTATCCGCTGTGGCCCTAAAAACTTATGTGATAAATATTTCCAGAAAATGAAAGAAGAAAAAATATGGAAGGATGAAAAAGGCGTATTCGGGTTGCCAGTTCAGTATATGGTTGCCTTAATTGTTGCAGGGATTGCGATAGCACTTATGAGTTTTGCAGGCTATCAACTCTATAAGGATATGCAAGTTAAAGAGGCGATAAGAGAGGCCGATAAAATTGTAAAGGAAGCAGAGTTGATGTACAATACTGCAGATAAAGGCACCGCACAGACTGTTGACGTTAAATTCCCATCAGGAATGAGAAAGGTTGTATTTGGTTCTTCCAACCTAGATAATGCTAATCGATATTATGTCATCATGGATTGGGGGCAGAATAAAAGTTTTTACTCAAAGAATGTAAACTTCGGCGTTGCTGTGCTATATGAGGGAATAGGGAGTGTAACTCTTGAATTGGAAACTAATAATGGAGGTAAATATGTCAAGATTACCCCTACTTAAAGATAATAGGGGCGCTATATCATTGTTACTCAGCCAGATCGGGCTTTTATTGGCAACAGGAGTGCTGATAGGAGCGATTGCAAGTTTAACTTTTTACAACGACTGGCAGAAGGAGGCAGAGGCAAAAAATATTGCATCACATTTTGCAACAGCCGTTGAATCAATGGATTTAAAAGAATTTCCAGGGCAAACCACGTATTTGTTTCCGCAGAAAAATTATCGTTATGAGGTACTTATATCCACAGATTATATCACTATCGTTCGAGAAGATGGCACGACTACTGATAAAATAATCGGGAGAAAAACACTATTAATTAAACCTTATGTCCGCCCAATAGAACGAAATTGGAGGTGGAATAACAGCGAAGAGTTACACAACTTTTTGAAGGATATACATTTAAATGATGTATCCGGCCACTCTGGATATGCTGATGACCCATTCCCAATCGATCAAAAGAATGAAATCACCACCTATTTGAAAGATGAACTGTCAGATACTGCTACCAAACTGGCTAATGAACCCCTTCATCTAGAAAACGAGGATGAACCAGTATTTATTGAAAAAACATTTATTTATTTTGAGAAAGATGGAAATCTGGAAAGATATGGCATTGTAATTATTCATCAAAAGGGGGGATAAAGATGTCATTTATCAAAGATAAAAGAGGGATTTCGGAGGAATTTACCTCTCTGCCTGCATTAATAATAGTTATGATAGGCTTTGCTCTCTTTTTTGCTTTAATTGCAGGGGTTTATTATTCATATAATGAAAGAATTGAGAGAGCAGACAAATATGAAGTGGCAAATTTTGTACTGGAAAAGGTGACAAGCACCAGCAGCCCCTTAAAAGAGGGAGGAGTAATAAGAACAGGAGGACTCATAGATGCCCATGTGATGGGCTCAAATCGAGATAACCTGGGGAGGGTGTTGAGGGAGAAGTGTAATTTTCCTGGATGGGAATATAAAGTAGAGGTAGAGTGGGATAAAGGCTCTGAGAATTTAGATGTCTTCACCTATTCTGGAGAGAATATGGTTGCTGCGTCAAAAAAAGTGGCTGTTTATCTTAACGAGGCGCAAACCGTGCCAGGGGAGTTTACTGTTATAGTATGGAGGATCTGATGGAATGAAGGAAATATTAAAAAGATTGGCAAATGACAGACGGGGCATATCCGTTATGCAGGATGCTGTACTTTTTTGTGTGACAGTCTCATTATCGGGGGCAATACTGATGCCCGCCTTAGTGAGTGATATACCTCAGAAGGCATACATAGAAAAAGAAAATGAAGAAAAGGCGAAAGAAGTTTTGTACCAATTGATGATATGCACAGTAGATGAATCTGCACATCTAAATGCAGAAACTGTATTGAGTAGTTTAGGCGCAGATACTAATGAAGGGTTGCTTAAGCCAGTAATAGATGGCTTATTAAAGAGAGAACAACTTCATCGCACTTATGCTGATTTATGCACAGAGTGTGTAGCATGCCAATTCAAGTTTTCAGGACATCGACTAAATGTTATTACATACAATTTCACAGAGGTATTAAAAGCAGAGTTGGAAAGCTTTCTTGATGAACAACTCAGTAACAGATATAAGTATAACTTCACTGTTGTATGGAACCCTGTTGTTGGATTTGATTTTGGTGGGGATATATCGGCAGGATGCCCGATACCTTTGAATGCTGACATTCATACTGCCACGGCATATGTAACAATGCCCCCTTCCCTGTTTACAACAGGTATTGGTTTTTCTGTAGAAAAATTTAAACACTACATCTTGGAGGAATTGAATATCGACGATGATTTTCGTGATTGTAAAAGCAGGATTATAACTAAAGAAGAGTTTAGCGGGTTACTTGAAAAAGAGTTATTGGATCTGGTTAACAAAACAATTTGGGAAGGTTTTGATTACAACCAGGATGGAAATTTTAATGGTCCTTTTGAAATGGAAAGTTTGGTCGGCATCGTCATCGATTATATATTTAGCAAAATACAGGATACAATAGAAAATGCTTTTGATGAAGCGCTTGATATGGCAAGCAATGTTATCGCCAAGAGCATAAATGAATACTTCGATGTTTCTGTATACGATGCTATTAAAGTCAGTTTAGCCAGCATATCAGATACCATAAGTGTAAAAGAACATATCGGTGATATGTTAGATGATGTCAAAGCGCGTATTAAAGAAAAATCTAGAGATTTTATAGATGAGGTATTGGACAATGAGATTCAGGCGATGGTAAAAGGTGTTATCAACCGTTTTGAGGATATAACAGATATTGGAGCAGATATACTTAATTGGCTTTTCCAACAAATCAATTTTTGTAGAGCGAAAATGTCATTATCGATATGGGAGGTATGATAAGATGAGTTTTTTGAATGATAAGAGAGGGCGTGTGCCTTTTGCTGTTCTTGGTATATTTCTACTCGTAGGAAGTACTGTAACCTCAGGTGTTATAACAAATTTGGAAAGAAAGTATTCACAAGAAATCACCATACCGCTTGAGTACGGCTCAGTGGGATATTTAGTGGAATATGCGGAAAGTGATATTGCCAGAGTGCTATGCTATAGCTGTCTAGAAGCACTTCAAAAGGTAGGAGAATTGCCAGTTACATATTCTGATTTATCAACTCAGGCAGCCAAAGATTACGCAGATTTTAATGAAAATGGATACTATGACCCAACGGATTTGAAAGATAATAAAATAGATACTTACCCAGAGGTTGTTAAATTCAACAAAAATTGGGCCCGGAATATGGCAAGAGTGCACTTTAATAGTTATCTTAATGCAACATTTAGGCACAATATCCACCAAGATAAAGGGTATGCTATCAACATTTTCGATTCAGAAAATAATGGTGCTATTGATGATTGGAGAGATATAAAATTCGAGGATATTGAGATGAAATTAAACAGGTCAGCGCATGTTAACGCCTTGATTTCTGAAAATAGCAATATGTATCCAACCTATTTGAAAGCATCCATAAAAAATTTCAAAATAGAAATATGTGATTTATCCTCTGGTAAAAGCTGGATAAAAACAATAAATGTTAGTTGTCTAATTCCATCGAGACTATCCCTGTTAATGGGGCTGACCGAGACATACCAAAGCAGTATTAATGGAATTTCGCCATTAACGGGGCTTGTCACCGTAATCGGTGAAGGATATACTGAAGTAAGGTCACTTCTTCAATATGCGGGCAAATATGATTGGGTTGCCAATATTGTTGATAACAGATGGCTACAATACTTGACCAATGCTGGGCTAATTGGAATACAGTATCTCGTTTTCAACAGCATTGATCCAATGACACTCGTATATCTTGCAATAAATATTAACGATCTCATATCTAAAAGCAACATTGCAGATGCAGATAAATATGTGAAAGACGGAACGGAAGACCTTATTAAAGATAAAATTCTTAGCATGGTTTCTCTCCCGATAAATGACAGGGAGAATATATTCAAAACGTTTGGAAATAAGACAGATAACGAAGCAAAAAGCGAATTGAATAAGTTAATAGGAAGCCAGCAGCTTGCAAAAGGAAATGTTTCGATATGGCACTTGTCAAGAGATATACTAAACGAATCAGTTACCACCTATTACTATTACAATAATACTGCCGACTCTAATCTTTTGTTAGAGGAACAGTGGATGGGATATAGTTTTACTAAAAATGGGTATAAATACCACCTTTCAACTGAAGATGGAGATCCTGACGAAAATATTGCATCCATAAAACAAAGCTTTGTGAGAAATTATTCATCCCAGATAAATTCTGCAGTTCTCCAAAATATTTCAAAGGAAATCCACAATACATACAAAGCCAGTTTTGTAACCAACATGACCAAAACAAAAATTGGAGAGTCATATTCAAACTCTTTTTCCGGTGAATGGAGAGGACATACTGATAATGGAAGTTGGGATTTGGTCAGTAGCACTTCCGATGGGAATATCCTTCGGAATGGTGAACTACCCCCCTCCATTCCATACTATAAAGAAGATTGGATACTCAAATGGGAAAGAGAGGAAAAATGGGAACACAAAGAGTGCCATACAGAACAAGTGGGCAACGATACGATAATAGTGTGTGACTGGATACCACATGCCGTTACCCACTACTACACTGAAAGGGCTACCTTTAGTTTAACTGTTTCCGATTACCCCGAGCATATACAGGGCATATTTCATCATAAATCGGTTTTTGGGATACCACCTCATGAACAACACACCGATGACAACTTGGAGTTTTTGTTACAAAAATATGTGGATAATTATTTTACCCCCTTGAGGGACCGATATACAGATACGACTGAAGATACTGGTAGAGGGGAAAATAAAATTCTTGATTCTGTAACTTGGAATAATAATACAGCAGACAGCGATATCACAGGATATAATAGAATAAGTTGGATTCTGGGGCAACAAGGAAAAATGGGAGAAGCTGTAGCTGCTCTTTACAACATAACCGAGATGATTAAATCAGATAGAGGGGAATACAGCAACATATCTGATAGATTTTATTCAGAGGGGAATACAGTTAGGAATTTGAGTATAATGGAAGAAGAGAGAGAAATGCTATTGGATGAATTTCGGCGAAATGAGCCACGCTATATAAACAGCGATTATTATATGGATATAACTGAATATAAAAGTGCTGCTGCCAAAGTTATTTTAGATATGCGAAGATGGTTTGTGGATGAAATAGAGAAAAAACTGAGTACATCTCATGTAGATAAAGCAGTTAATGAAATTGATAATCAACTCGAAAGCCACGATACTGGAAATTTTAATAGCTATCAAGATTATAAGAATACAACAGATAAGTATAAGGATTCTGTTGCAAATCTCGGCGATATTCAATTTGGCAGCCAGATGAAATTGAACAAAGAAAATGAGTGGAGTGAGAACATAACTTTAACTATAAGTTCAAAACCCAACTATTTCGATTTCAATAACCCTCCATCTGAAGAAGAAGGCTGGCAATTCAATATAAAAAATCTCTGTCTCTTTGGCCCTACAGGACTGCCTTTGCTCCCTACCCCAGTAACCCCCTGGATTGTTACAATAAATTCGTGGTATATTCACGTTGACGGGCACTGGGATACTTTTAAAGTGCTGGACAGCAGTGATGAAACACATGCAGATCCGTTGTTTGGGCATACTGGACAGATATATAACAGAGAGGAAAGCAAAGTTAAAGATAAGGTATGCTATAAGCAAGAAATTGGAATTTGCGAAAGATTGAATTTTGAATTTGACACTATGAGTTTGGGAATTGTTCCTCCTGGAAAATTACCAATTGGTGATTTATCTGGTGGGATTGATGAAGCTAATAACGTAGGTAGTTAAACTTAAAATAAAAAGGTGGAAACATGAAAAGGAAAGTAGTATGTTTGGGAATGACGACCTTGATGTTAGCAATGACAATAATACCAGTAGCTAATGCAGGTGAATGTGAATACGGCAAGGTTAAAGCATGGGCACGAACTTTGAACGAAAATGGAGAATGGGGAGAATGGCAGAATGCTACCGTTCATGAAACTTTGAAAGTTCATGAACCTTTTCAGGTGAAGGTAAAGGTTACTACAAAAGTAGATGTACCTTGGTTGGATATTTGGTTAGAAAGAGTGGGCACTACTGAAGCGTATGAGGTGATTGAGGGACCGAGCAGTATCGGACTGCGTGGAAAAACTATATTATTAGAAAATATTCAAGCAGGTTGGTCAAAAACGTATGAATGGACAATTAGACCCACAGGGAATTGGACAGAAGGGAATGCTGCCCTAAATATTCGTGCACAATTCAGCACCATGGAAGATGATAAATTCGTTGATTTCACCATCATCGCTGCCTATATTTCACCAGAAGAATGGCAGGGCGGCAATAATGGAAATAATAACGGCAATAGCGCTAATGGGGATAGGGATGGGAGTATCCCTGGATTTGCAGGAATTGAATTATTAACTTCACTCCTTATTGCTGTTGGAATGGCGAGTATTTTCAGAAAAAGAAAGTGAAATAAAAATGGATAATAGAGGCGCAACCTTTATCCCGATGCGTGTGGTGGTAAGTATAATTGTGGGAGCGGCTATAGTTGCACTGGCGTTTATAGGGCTTCAAAATGCCATGAAAATATCAGCAGAAAAACAGGTTGAACGGGAATGTGATAAGTTAATAATAAGTATTTCAACAATGGTGGCAAGCGGTGATGCTCGGGATGTTAATAACCCGCAGGATACCATTAGCCATACGAGAGGAATAACATTTAATTTTCCAAATAAGCTTGTTTATTTTGGTTTAGGTATAGACCCCGATCCGCACAATAACGGCAATTTAGAAAGCGGATTGACCGATAATGGTTCCTGCATTTTTTACAAAATAAAAGGGATGAGCAAGAAAGTTATTTGGTTGGATGACAACATTAAATTTCGGGAGGGGATGGAAGAAGGCGGGAGATGGGTGATTAACGGCCCGGAGCAGGGTTTTGTAATTAAAGGCGGAGGAAAATATAAGTTAACTCTTGAATTGGTTGAAGATGTATATAAGATAAAATATGTGCTTGTATTGGCGGATGACGGCATGGATGTATAACATATCATTACGATATCGATATCCCAAGCCTACTTTCACGAGTATTAATCAATTGCTTTACAGGGAAATGCGGCTGAAACATATCTGCCAGAGAAATTAGGAAAGGATATGGATTAAAGCCGCCTCCGGGAATTGAACCCGGGACCTATTCCTTACCAAGGAATCGCTATGCCTCTAAGCCAAGGCGGCCACAATAGGAATATTTAGTGCTGTATTTAATAATTTTGAGTGCGGCCTCATAGGCAATCGGGCGGTTTTACGAAAATTTATAATGCCCGATTGCATTCATTAATTATGCCTTGTAACGGAAGTTCCAAGGATTTTTCTGTTAACTTTTTAAATTCTATATCTAGTAATTGGCAATAAAAAACAGAGTCCACATATCCAAATGTGGTCACTAAAAATTTAGAAATACCGCAAGTTTTATTA
>JAYEJS010000059.1 GCA_034660695.1 Candidatus Thermoplasmatota archaeon
TTCACAAACTTCCAACATCAAAAGATGACGGTAGATTTATAAATAAATGAAATAAAATACAATTATTACAGCTAAATCATATTGGTGATTGTTGTAAACATGATAGCCAGTCTGTTGCCCGAGATTGATTTCGTAGGTTTGCAGAATCTCAGTATTAGCAACATTCCTTTAATGTCCTACTTTTATCTTCACTCATCTCTCAATAATCTCTATCAATTCTCTGAAATCGTGAATGGTGTAATCTGCGAGATGGGCAAAATCTTTTGTGTGGTCTTTTGAAAGCAGCACGGTTTTGACTCCTGCATTCCTGCCTGCAAGCATGTCCCACAAAAAATCTCCGACAAAAAGCATTTTGTTGAGCGGCACATCAAACATTTTTGAGAGCAAGATGAGAGGCTCTCCAGATGGTTTCGGGGCAGCATCTTTCCTTCCAACGATATTTTTAATCGGGATGTTCAGCTTCCCCATAACAATTTGTGCGTGTTTTTTAGACGATCGTGTTGCAATCCCCGTCTTGATATTGTTTTCCATTAAAAAGTCCATAACTTCTAAAAAACCATCGTTCAGAATGCAATCCTCCTGAATGCTTTTTTCATATTCATCAAGTATTTTGTACGCTTTTTCCTTTCTTTTTTCATCAAACTTGCTGATGTATTCCAGCACATCTTTCTCGCCGCATCCTATACGCTCTCTGAAGGGGGCAAATCTTACTCCTGTTCTGGTGATGGTGCCGTCCAGGTCAAACACAACGCCCTTGATATCCATGATTGTAACTCTCCAAATAGCATATAAATTTATTTGCATCCGCAAACTTTTAAATGCTGCATGTGCTATATCTGGTATGAAAGAATACTGGGAGAAATTCGTGGTATCTCTTGAGGATATAAGAAAATCCCCCTCACGCATTATCGCACTTATTGCTCTCGCAGTCATTATTTTTTCTTTGCTGGTCGCCATTACTTTTCTTACCGCCCCAAAAAAGACTTTCGTGGTCGAATGTATTCAGTGCCAGGGAAGGGATGGCAACCTTGTAATTGTTTCAGGGGCAGGAGAACAATCTTTCGATGTTGTTGTGAATGTGGTCGATAAAGATGGTAATGCGGTGGAGAACGCAAATGTTAAACTTGTCGGCAGCTCATCATCATCTGCAAGAACAGATCCCGAAGGTATGGCCATTGTCCATGTAACTGTAGCCTTGGACGCAGGTGAGCAATCCACATCTCTTAAAGCCATTGTCGAAAAATCGGGATTTAAAAAATATGTTGAATCCAATTTTGTTGTAATCGCAAGAGAGTAACGAAACTTTAATTATGCAAATATATTATCGCTATTTATGGAAGATGACCTGGATAAACTCGGAGTTGCACCATCCGACAGAAAAAAACTTGAGTCGATGGGAGTAACAGGCCTTGATCAGATAGTACTTTTAAATCAGGAAAGGCTGGGGATGGGCAGGGGCAAGGGAAACGCTCTCATACGCAGAGCAAGAAACATCATCGCCCATGAAAATATAAAAGAAATTGAAATCGAAGAAGATGTTATTAGGGTATACCTCAGAAACATATCCCGCGCCATAATGACTTCTATTCTTTCTGTTCTGGGTGTGTATAATGTACCTCCCGGATCTGCCTCTTTGGTGAAAAAAGAAGGCATGCTGGAACTGCACAGGAAGGGGAGGGCTTTCGACCGCATACTGGAAACATCACAAATTGAAAAAGAAATTCTTGATGGCAGAAAAAAAACTTTTTCGTCGCATATGCCATTGAGTGAGGAACAGGTAATCAGTTTTGCGAAGGAAAGGCAATTTGACGGATTCTGGAAAACTGTTTTTGATGAGATAAAGGGAAATGAAATAATGAAGAAGTCGCTGGCGGTGAGCATGTTTTCCACGTTCGAAGAGCCCGTTCATACGATTGTTATTGGAGAGCCAGGCAGCAGCAAGACGCTGGCAAAGGAGATAATAGAGAGGAATTTTCATAATGTTACGACGATAGGTGCCAATACGACCAGGGCAGGCTTGGTGATAAATCTTGCTACTGGAGAGATAGGGGCACTTGCATATTCCCACAAAAAAATTATTCTGGTGGATGAGCTGGACAAAATACCTAACAGCGACATAGAATATTGTTATGAATTGTTGTCAAACGGGAGATGCAGTGTGCATTCAGCGAAAATACATGAGGAGATAGAAAGCAAGTTCATAATGGTGGCTTTTGCAAACCCTTCGTCCCAGGTTTTTAAGGGCAATCCGCTGGAAAATATATCACTGCCTCCTCTTTTAATGAGCAGGTTCGCCCTCATCGTTAAAACGGAAAAAATAGACAAGGAAAGCCGTCTAGAACTGTTCAAACAGAAGTTTTATGGCGGAGGGGAAATAAGAGAAAAACCCTTCTTCTATAACCAGTGGATAGAAATGGCACAAACTCATAGCCCAAACATTGTGGCATCGCCTAAAGAAGTCAAGGAATATGTTAACAGCGTGAATGAGCTTGTGGAAGAATATTATACAACTCAACTCCGTCGCGATTTGAGGATGGGGGATTATATTCGCCGTATACCACAGGCGATAGCACGGGCATCTTTTGGAGATGTAACCGGTGAAACTCTTGATATCGCAGGGCGCATTTTGTATGGGTCTATCGAGAGCTGGTGCTGATATAAAGTATATGGTTACGCCCCTTTAGATTGCAACAAAAAATGAAAATCAGTACAGCAGCCCTTTTCCCTCTAACTCTTCCTTCAGTTTTTCCACTGCCTTTGACACCTGCTCAGGTTTTCTGGCGCCGGTGCAGACAATTTTTCCTGAACTGAATAGAAGCAGGACAACTCCCATCTCTCTCATCCGGTATACTATGCCCGGAAAAATTTCTGGTTCGTATTCCGTATTTTCAAGCCCGACGGCAAGGGCAGTACTTACCAGATTGAGTTCCCCATGCAAGTCGCCGGAGGCGACAATATTCTGAACATTTATTTTGGGATTGTCTATAACTTTAAAGCCAACCTTTTTCAGCATATCGCATACTTTTCCCATGCTTTTCTTTATATCCTCGATGTTTTTTGCACCCGTACACACAACTTTTCCGCTCTTAAACAGCAGAAATGCGGTTTTTGGCTTATCTATGCGCAGTACGAGGCCGGGAAATATGTTTGGCCTGTAACTCGTATTCGGTAAAGATTCCATGATTCTGTTTAACTCCAACGTTTCCGCGATGGTTGTCGATGCGACAATATTCTGTATTTTTATATCAGCCATACTCATAAATACAATTATCCTCAATAAATGTTTCTATTTCTCTGGCCCGCCATTTGTCATTGAGAAAAGCTTTTCCAAATTTTTTAATAATTTCCTTCCTATTCAAAGTCATGATCATAGCTGTCAGTGGATATAAGGGGAAAGGAAAAACATCGTTTGTCGAGAGTCTTTTATCCCTGCTCAAAAATGACTACGACGTGCTCACCATAAAAAATACGCATCTGGATGAAATAGACGTGAGGGGAAAGGATACGAGCAGGCATATCAATGCAGGGGCTGTTGCATCTGCGATAATTGCAGGGAAGGAAACCGCCATTTTTTTCAAAGGCGGGAAGAATGTTGAAGAGATTGTAAATTTGATAGATGCAGACATTGTATTGCTCGAGGGATTCAAGCAATCCAGCTACCAAAAAATATGGATAGGGAATGGGGAAGGGAAAAACATAATCATGAAAAATCCCGGTGTTGAGGAAGCATATGAATACATCAGGGAAAAAGTTGAGGAAGAAAGGATATTGAAAAAATTGCCAGACATTGATTGCGGTGCATGTGGCTACGGCACATGTGGCGAGATGGCAAAGGCAATACAAAGGGAAGATGCGACAATTGGCGAGTGCAAGGCACTGAAAAAAACGAGAGTGAAAATATCCGTAGATGGGAAAAACATACCTCTCAAACGGTTTGCCGGGGAATTTGTAGAAAACACCATAAATGGCATGCTTTCGTCCCTGAAGGGTGTCGGGGATGTTGAGGCTATAAAAAACAAGGAAGTGCTGATAGAACTATCGTGATATTAAAAAGGCGACAAATTTTAAACCCGTTGAATATTACATTGTAATGATATTCGGCATGGGGCTGCTAACATTTTTGATAGTGATTATCGCCATCATATCTGGTCTTTACATGGCATGGAGCTTAGGTGCCAATGATGTTGCAAACTCCATGTCCACTGCCGTCGGTGCAAAGGCAATAACATTGCGCCAGGCAGTTATAATTGCCTCTATACTTAACTTCCTGGGTGCAGTTTTTCTGGGAAGTGATGTGAAGCATACCATGGAAAAAGGGATTGTGAACACAGGCATGATAGGCGATAGCCATGCCGTGATGCTTGGTTTCCTGGCTTCCACAATCGCAGCTGCCATCTTTGTAACTCTTGCCACATGGAAAGAGTTGCCGGTGTCGACAACGCATGCCGTCATAGGGGGCATAACCGGTTTCGGACTTATTGCGGGAGGAACAGATGTTATTATCTGGGAAAAGCTTGGCGAGGTGATGGTATCATGGGTTCTTTCCCCCCTTGCAGGGGCTGTCATTGCTTTTTTAATCTTTCGCTCTATCGTGCATTTTGTTTTTGCTTCTGGCGAGCCAGTAGAATCGGCAAAAAAGTTCGGACCGCTGTTCATAGGGGTAACATTTTTCATTATATCCCTTTCCCTCTTCACAAAAACGCGTCTCGGTGATATGCTTTTTACCAGCGTGGATGAAGTAATACTGTTTTCCATCATCGTTTTTGTAATCTCGGCCGTGGCAGGTGTTTTTATTGTAAGGGGAATGACTATAGGAAAGGGTTACGATGCTGTGGAGTTTTTATTCAAAAGACTGCAGATAATCACTTCATGTTATGTTGCCCTTTCCCATGGGGCAAATGATGTTGCCAATGCAATCGCTCCTCTCTCCGTAGTTTTAACTACTGCATTGGAAAATACCGCATTTGCGGGCAGCAATTTTTCTTACTACCTTCTTGCATTGGGCGGAACCGGCATAGCCGCCGGGATACTGACATGGGGATATAAAGTCATGCGTACGCTGGGTTCAAAGATAACGACACTCACCAATACAAGAGGTTTTTCCGTTGATTTTGGGACGGCAACAACCGTTCTTTTAGCCTCAAGGTTGGGGCTGCCGATTTCAACTTCGCATACAGTCGTAGGGGCGGTCATAGGTGTAGGGCTGGCAAGGGGGCTGGAAGCTGTTGATTTATCCGTCGTAAAAAAGATAATCTATTCATGGGCATTCACAATTCCTGCAGCCATTACATTATCGATACTGATTTATAGAGGTTTGATAATTGTATTCTAGGATGAAAGAGAAAGCAATGCGAGTAAGGGCTCCAGTATTTTATACATATCGCAAGAAATCCCCGTTTGCCGGGTTGCTTGAACACATGGATAAGGTCAAAGAGTGCATATCGATACTGGAGAAAGCGATAGTGAAATATTACAAGGGGTCTATCAAAAATTTTTCTGAAGCGACACAAAAGATATCGGAACTGGAGCACGAAGCAGATTTGATAAAAGGAAATATTCGTTCCCACCTGCCCAGTTCTATTCTCATGCCTGTAGATAAAAAATATTTTATATGGCTTCTGAGGGAGCAGGACGCCATACTCGACCATGCAGAAAATCTCGCTCAACTAATGGACGTACGGCATACGAATATCCCGATAAAACTGAAAGAAACATTCATTGAACATGCGCATCTAGTGGCTGAAACTGTGGATGAAATGGAAAAAGCAGTCAGTAAAGTCAAAGACTTGGTGGAAAGCAGCTTTGTAAAAAAGGATAGGGATGCAGTGAAGGCACTGATTCATAACGTCCACAGGAAGGAGTGGGAAGCAGACCAGGAAAGGTATAAAATTATCAAGGAGATTTATAAGATGGAAAATGAGTTGGCTCCCATGGACATATATCACCTTTTGAAGATAACAGACTGGACCGACGACATCGCGGACCATGCCGAAAACGTTGCTGACTGGTTGCGCGCTATGATAGCAAAATAAAGTAGCAAAAATTATATATCGGTATCAATATGTCGATATCGGACTATGAGAACACCTTTCCTGAAATATTTCATGCTGAAAACCATTTCCGAGGGGAAAGCAAACGGTTATAAAATTATAAAGAAATGTGAGGAGATCTTAGGTTATAGGCCCAGCACCGGCTCTGTATATCCCCTGCTAAAAGGGATGGAAAAGAAAAACGTAATCAAAGGGGAAAAGAAAGGCAGGGGAACGGTTTACAGCATAACAGCTAAAGGAAAAAAATTGCTGGATGAAGGAGAAAAACTCAGAGAGGAGATATATCAAAAATTGAGCAGTCATGTTTCAAGCGTTGCAGAAATTTTTGAGGATAACGGACTGAAAAATTTGCTGAAGGAAGCGAGGGCAGGCAGATTTTCCTGTAGATCTCTCATGATATCCAAAATATGGGATGTGGCTACCGAGCTGGAAAGGAATGGCGTGGACAGTAAAAAGATAAGGAGTATTCTAGCCAAAGCATACCAACAACTTGTTGATTTAAAGGAGGAAAAAAATGATAGAAATAAATAAATGGATTTCGGCGCATCCAAGGGCAAGCATAGTAGTGGTGCTGGCTATAACCGCCATCATGATTTTTTCAATATATGCCAACGGCGTATCAACCCAGTTGAATGAAGAATCTTTTATGCCGGATATGGAAGTGGTAAATGCATGGCGGGATGCAACTTCGAATTATACCGAACAATATACCATCCAAATTCTTTTCAGGTCAAATGACGGAGATATATTAAACGAAGAAAACCTCAAAGAAATTTTTGAAGTTGAGGAGGCATTGATTCAAAACGCAACAGTAGTTGCAAATATGAAAGAGCCTGTATATCCTGAGGGCAATATACTAAGTCTGCCGACAACTCTTGCTGTAACACGCATAGTGGCAGAAGCAAAAATACAGGGTATAGACGATGAATTCCTGCTTTATTATCCTTATAATATAACCCAGATGAAAAAAGCGTTACTTGGTAAGAATATTACAATACATGGAGAAAACAAAACAATCAATCTTCAATTCAAATACACCCCAAGCAATGTAAAAGAATCCATAAAACTTCTTTATTTCGACCCTGAAGGAAAAGCGGCTTTGGAATATATATCAAGGACTTTAACAAAAGACTTTAATGTCTCCTCTAGCAACATAAAGGCAGAAGGATGTCTCATTATACTTTCATTAAATCCGGAAATAAAAAATCCGCTGGAAATCGAGAAAACAACTGATGCAATGGTAAAAAGTGTGGATGCACAGCATGTAAAAACAACAACAATTGGGGGAAGGCTGATAGCCGATGAAATAATAAACGCATCGGATAAATCCATGGAAATGCTAATACCCCTTGCAATTCTTATGATTATTATTGTTCTCCTTATAGTGTATAGAAATTTAATGGATACAATCCTGAGCCTCATTGTCCTTGCATTCTCAATAATATGGATGTACGGATTTGGTGCCGCCTTCCATTTTGAATTCAATCCAATGACCACTGCCATACCAATCATGCTGATGGGGCTGGGAATAGATTATGGAATCCATCTGACAATGCGGTACAGGGAGGAAAACGGGGAAAGTGGGAGGGATAGGGCCAATAAGACGCTCGAGACAGTCGGGGCTGCCCTTTTCCTTGCAACATTGACAACAATGGTTGCTTTTTTATCCAATCTTGTTTCTCCAATAGAACTTCTCCAGCAGTTCGGCACTCTGAGCGCTTTTGGAACCTTTGCCAGTTTCATAGCAATGATTCTTTTCGTCCCTTCAGTACAGCAACTTCGCAATAAAAAGACAGAAGAAAAAAAGGAGGGCAATATAATAAGGAATGGAAAAGAATTTGTGAATAAAGTTGCCGGGGTTGGAGCAACCGCCGGAAATAGGCATCCCTTCATTGTTATTTCCATTGCTATAGCAGTGACTCTTCTTTCTGGGGTTGCTTCTCTCAACTTAAACACGACGTTCGATATAGACGAATTTTTGCCGGAGAATCTTGAGGTTACACAGGATTTGCACTATATGACGGAAAACTTTGAATTTATGGGTGGAGAGGCGCAGAGTGTGTACATACTCGTCAAAGGAGATGTATGCAATCCGTCATTTTACAAAGCGTTGAATAGAACCGTCAAAAATATATCAGATGATGAAAGCGTAGTAAAGATAGATGGAACGCCTGAGGTGCAATCGATAGCGACTGTAATGCATGATTATGCAATCATGCCAGGCAATTCAACGTTCTCTTCTCTTTACTTTACTTATTTCAACAATTCTGGCATACTGAAGGAGAATGTAACGAAAGAAAACATAACAATGCTTTATGACTGCCTCTACGCCAATAATGAAAAACTTGCCAAAACCGCATTGAACAAAAATGAATCCTATGACGCCACACTTATTCAAATATCCACGAATACGGGAGGGGACAGAAAAAAAATAATGAAGTTATATGCCGAACTAAAAGAAGATGCAGAGCCTTTCGATCAATTTAAAGTGAGCGTGACAGGTGACGAGATTGTAACCGTTATGGTGGAAGATACGCTTAATAAAGGGCAAACAAATTCGCTAATTCTTACAATATTAACGTCGTTTATAATACTCATGATAATATTTTATCTCAGGGATAGATCCATAACTTTGGGCATCATAACGGTCATACCTGTCATATTTTGCGTGGCATGGATACTGGGTGCAATGTATCTTATGGGGATGGCTTTGAATGTAATGACAATATCAATTGCTTCCCTTACTGTGGGACTTGGAGTCACATACGGAATACACATTTCACATAGATTTGTAGAAGAGTTGAAAAAAGGCAGCATAGAAGAAGCTGCACATAAAACGGTAAACTCGACGGGCATTTCATTGTTTGGTGCTGCTACGACGACAATTGCCGGCTTTGGCCTGCTTTCTTTTTCACTCATGCCGCCGCTTCAAGAATTTGGAAGGATAACTGCCATGACAATCTTCTTCGCTTTTATCTCATCGGTTTTTATCCTTCCTTCGTTCCTGATACTGTGGGCAAGGAGAAAATATGGTGGCAATTGAAACCTCGGGGCTTACAAAAAGTCTGGGAATGGGGAAAGGAGGTAGGAATGAAAAAATTGGAGAGAAATTTTATTCCCCTATTCCCATGTATTATTGAATGCATTTCTGGTTTATAAGGTTTGTTTTTGTGGTCATTAAAAAAATAAAAAAACCCCGCATGCCCGCATCAGGGCGCTTTATATATGCGGAGGTTTTATCCTCGTATAATAAATCTTTTGGGAGTATATAAGCAAGGGGAGCCCCTTCTACGCCTTTAAAAAGTTTTCGATTTCTTTGACCAACACTTCTGCGGGGCAATCGAGTATGGTGTATCCACTTTCACTTTCATAAACCAGTCCCTGATTGAGGAGCAATTGCAGATTTTTTTTCACTTCTTTTTCCTTTGTTTCTGTATCATACTCCTCGCATTTTGATATATACTCCTTCAAAATTGTATCCATATCTACATATGCCCTACTCCTGCATGAAACGGCAACAGAGAGAAGAACAAGTGCCTGCCGTCTGTCCAGTTCGGTAAGCCCGTTCAGCCAGCCTTCCCGGTTTGCTTCTCTCACATCCTCCGGCAGTATTTTTTCATGTCCCCTCTGATCGGCTATCATTGCTGAATTCCGTAGCAAGTCTATTCCAGAGCGCATATGCCCTGCGGAAACAAGGGCGATATCGGCAATCAGTGAGAGTATATCATTGTCATAGCTTCCATGCACGAGGCTTTCTCCAGCCCTGTATTCAAGTATCTTTACTATCTGATTTCTGGAGTACGGATGCAGCTCCACAACGGCTTTCTCAGCAAAAGTTGACCAGGTTGCCATGTCGTGTATTATCTGCCTCAGCATCAGGGCGGAGCGGGTGACAGCCACATACCTTATGCCCTCTCTCAACTCTGCCTGTCTGGAAATCGTATATGCGAAATGCGTTAAATCTTTTGGATCCATCCCATCGATTTCATCAAGTATTATGAGATGTTCTCCGACTATTTCCCGCCATAGACGCTGTCCTGCCAGCCCTGCGGTGCTAAAATTCGGCCTTATCTGGTGGAGTATCTCCTCCAGCACCTTATGCTCTGATTTGGTTGTGTAACAGTTGACATACACATCCCCGCCAGTATGCTTTGCCAGGAGTGTCTTTCCCGTTCCGACCTCTCCGCTTATCAATGCCCGTCCGTTCTCAAGCAAAAGAGATAGACGGTTCTTCTCATTTTCCCTGCAAGGCGTCTTTTCGGGGATATACGATACGCCGAGTTTCCTTTTATCCCGTAAAATCACGTTTTAAATAATCTGGTTGTAATAAATAAAATTTTTGATGGGAAATTCAATAACCCCTCAAATCTGAGAGTTTTTGAAAGATAATAAAATTGGGGGAGAGCCATATGGGTGCAGAAGAGTATTTAGATTTCTCTAAAATAGAAAAGAATCATTTTGAACAAGAGTCCAAAACAGCGCTAAGAGTAAGAAGTAGATAAAACAAGAGAGTTAATTTTGGCACAATAGCAATTGAGGTCTCCAACCAAGATATTTATTAGAAATATTCTACAGTAACTCCAAGGCATGCATTGTATATGATGTCGATTTTGTCCTCGTAGGCGGAAATCACCCCCTCGCTTTCAGCCCCCGGCTGAAGCCACACCACCCCGGCATTTACGGAAATTGCTTCATCCATTATGGGGGACGCATATTTTGGATTTCTGAACACATCCACGATATCGATTTTTTCCGGCACATCTTTCAGGGACGACAGCACCTTCTCGTCAAGTATCTCCTGCCCTTCATATACAGGGTTTATGTAATACATTTTGTGACCCTTCTTTCTGACTCTTTCCGATATATAGTAGCTTGCCCTTTCCTTTTTCGGAGATATGCCCACAACTGCAATAACCCTGGCATTTTTTGCTATCTCAAGTATTTTATCCGGGTCGGTGATTCTTGCCACGCTGGTGAAAGGGGAGAAATGTATTTAATTTTATCTTTGGTAGAAAGCTTACTATTTCCTTTTGGTGAACAAAATCCAAACGTTTTTTAAATGCATCATCTTAAATATTTATGTCGGACAAGATTATCATCGACAGGGATATTTTTGTTGCTCTGTCCTCAGATACGAGAATAGAAATATTGAAAGAACTGGATGAAAGGCGTAAAACTCTATCGGAGATGGCAAAAAATCTTGATTGTAATAAATCTGCTATTTACAAACATCTTTTCAAGCTTGTGGATGCTGAACTGGTCAAGAAGGAAGAAAATTCTGCTCATAAGTGGGTATATTATTGCCTTACATGGAAAGGAAAAAATCTTCTTCACCCTGAAAAAATGAAAATAACACTGCTTTTATCTTCTGCTATTATCTCTATTGCCGGGGCCGTTATTACCACCTATCTTTATGTAAAGGAAAAAACTCCCTCTCATGGAACATGTACCTTGGGCAGTCACGAGAGCTCGGGCAGCGTTACGATTTATATCCCGATTATTCTTGCCATAATCAGTGCAATGCTCATCCTTGCCTCCATTTTTATATGGAAAAAGATAGAGAAATTTGAACTGTAGGAAGGTATCGGGAAAACGGACACTCTCTATCTATTTTCGCCAAGGAATATCTGTTGTGAGATAGATTTATAAATAATCTTTTGTTGAATGTTTGGAGGTGAAAAAATGAAAAAAGCAAAAATACTTTGCTTGCTAGCAGTGTTTTTAGTTGCAGTAATGGTACTGGTTCTAACAAGTGCAACATTGATAGGGCCATCAGATGCCTCGACGAGCAGAAATAAAATGCAAAAAGATGTTGAACCACGAGTTATGCGACCAATAGGAGGAATGGAATCTCATGACCTTGCTGTGCCGTTTAATGGAGTTAAAATAAGGCCATCCCCCTTATCTACTGCCTGTTTGGGAACAGATGTCCCAATCACTTCTGATCCAGACAATGATAATCATCCTGCTATTGCAGTAGATGAAGATGGAAACTTGGTGATAATGTATGAAACAACTATAGATTTTTTTGACCATGATGTCATTGCATCTGCTTCCATAGATGGCGGAGAGACATGGCCAGAGAATTTGAGACACAGATGGATAATAGATGGTATCCAAGCAATGCCAGATTTAGATTTCTGGGGTCCTGGAGGAGGCCATCATGTATATGGAACACTCACACCTGCTGCAGCAGAATCTGGGACAACCATGTTGGTAGACATGCCAGACATAACGGATCCTGCAGGTTGGGGAATCTGGATGCTGGATTGGGAAAGTGCTTACGACTTTTATGACTTTCATGATACATCCATTGCTGGTTACAGCGGTTTTGTCCCAGAATTTTGGGGCGCAATATTTATGTTATCTAGCACAAACGATCCTGGAAGCGAAATGGTGAATGGACCAACCTGGACTTTCAGTCTGGACCCATATATGGAAGGATACTGGGGTATTCACTGGTCATCTTGGTACACAGACTGGGCAGAGAAGAAATGTTCCCATGCAAAAATAGATATAGACCAATCCAACGGGAAAGCATACGGAGTATTTGAGGTCATGAATGAAACGATTGGAACGCGAGATATCTGGATGGAATGGCACCCCAACGCCGATTATCTATATTGGGAGGTAGGACCCTACTGGAACTTTTCGGTCGTAATCGAGGGATTTCCAAATTATAGAAACCCAGATGTTGCAGCTGCCAATGAAAATGTCTACATAGTAATGCAAACTGACGAGAAAGGAAATGAGGATATTATGTGTGTATATTCCAATGACAACGGGAATACATGGAGTACCTCCACGGTAGCTGACAGTGGTACAGATGAACAATATCCAGCTATAACTACCACCGGCAGTACAGCAACATGTCTCTATGTTAAAGATGGAAACCTTTATTCTACTATTAGTGAAGATGGCGGGGCAACATGGAAGCCATCGCAACAAGTCAATGATGAAGGGAGGAATGTAGTAGAAGAATATCGCTACGCAGATATGGACAAAGCATTTGGTGCCTGGACAGATAACAGGAACAATAACAACGATATCTATTTCGATACCCTTGATATGCCAATCGTTGGAATAGGCGAAATTTCTGGCGGATTTGGGATTACAGCAACAATCACAAATACCGGGACAGCAGATGCAGAAAATGTAGAGTGGTCTATCTCTCTCAGTGGACTTGTTTTTCTTGGCAAGGAGACTACAGATAGTATAGAAAGGGTGCCAGCTGGTGCTGAAGTAACTGTAAAAAGTGGACTTTTGTTTGGGATAGGACCTATTGATATCACTGTTACAGCTGGAGAATTTACTAAGAAAGCATCAGGGTTATTGCTCGGACCACTTGTTCTCAAAGTAAGCTAGCAGAAACCCCTCTTTCCTTTTCCTTTCTCGATAAATCCGTATCGAACAACATCGTCGCTTTCCTCCTTGTTGGGTAGTTGGTTTGTTTGGTTTTGTCAAGGAATATCTCTTGTGGGATAGGTTTATAAACTATGTTTTGTTGAATATTTGGAGGCAAAAAATGAAAAAGAAAATATGGAAAAAAGGATTGATTATCGGAGTAATGATACTATTTTTTGGTCTTGCTTTTGTGCCCACAATTGGAACACTTAATACATTAATGTCTGCTGATGAAACTGTCGAAATAGATAAAGATTACATTCTATCGCAGGGTTATGAACTTCCACCACCAATTCCCGTTGATATGATTCTTGAAGAATCTATTTTCCGCAGATGTTCAATAAGAGAGTTCTCCGCCGATCCAGTGAGTGACGAGCATCTCTCAACGATTCTATGGGCTGCATATGGCTATCGAGATGATGGAAAGCGAACTGTTCCCTTGATCGATAATGTTCATGGAGTCAATATCTATGTACTAATAAAAAATGAGTCATTTAAACTTGATGTGTATAGATATGATCCAACGAATCATTCACTTCAATTCTTAAAGAAAATTAGTTCCTTTAATTTCGGCCAATATAGTGCCCCTGTTTATATAGGGCTTGCGTGGGATACAAATAAGAGTGAAAATGAATATTATGTTGGTGCTGAAATCGGAGAGATTGGACAAAATATTGCTTTTATGGCAAATGCCCTTGATTTAGGAACCGTTGTTAATGCAGATCTTCTTCCATGGTCCTATTTGGCAAGGATTGGTCTGCCTCCTAATGAAATACCGTTAATTCTAATGCCACTTGGTCATCCATTCTATCCATATGATTTTAGATATCGCCCATTGGATTTATCACTTCTTCCTCGAATAAAATACTCGGATATGTCTCTAACAAACGCAATAAACCAGAGGAATGAATCACAATCATGGGAAGGACATCTGACGAATCATGAACAATATCAAATGATTTGGTCTTCATATGGATATTCCTATCTCCTTGATAGAACTGAGTCTGATTTCAGATACCATATCAATAGACATCGAACTGTTCCCAGTGCCCACGGATATTATCCATTGAGTATTTATGCCTTCACTGAATCAGCCGTTTATCAATATCATCCCAATATTTTGCTATATCTAACTCCATACCCCTTCATCGACTTTTTAGGGTTACCGATAATATCAATAATGCAAAAAGTGATGAAAGGTGATTATCGTGAAGATCTTGCCCAGGCTTGTTCCCTGCCATCTCTTGCCGCTGCTCCATTGATTATTATTCCAGTTGTTGATCTTGAAAGAACAAGACCGGAGGGAGGAGACGATTTTTCAGGGGAGGAATACCGGTGGATGTGGTACTATGAGGCAGGTGCATCTGCCTATAATGTTCTTTTGGAAGCAACAGCATGGGGTTTGTCAAGTAATCTCTTCCCAATCGAAAATAAAATCACTATTTGCTCTCTTCTTGGATTGGATGAAGATAATTTCGATCCTCTCTTTATAGTTCCTGTAGGAAAATAAAAAGCCAAAATATTTATCTCCAAACCTTCTCTTGTCAAGTCATTATCAAACAACTTAGCCACACTTTTTAGCTATTGATAGCTCCACATCTTGCTGTAAAATTTCTTCAGCATCGCCCACTTTCGGAACTACTGACATTCAGTAGTTCCGAATGCCAAAAAACGTCAAGGAAACCTAGACTCCCATGTAACGCATTAGCAAAGTTTATAAGCAAATCCTGGTTGATAATATGGAAGGTAAGAAAATGAAGAAAATACTTGCATTGGCATGTATTTGTGTACTTTTAGTTAGCGCAGTACCTGCCATCACACGGGAAAAGCATAACCACCTTTTTTTCTCTGAAAATAACCTTGAATTATCTGCCACGGATTCATATGACTTATTGGTTATTGCCCCTAATAACTGGAAAGAAGATCTCCAGCCATTAAAGCAACATAAAGAAAGTCATGGAATACAAACCATAGTGGTTGGATTGAATGAGATTTATAGTGGCACTTATTTTCCTATAAATGGAAGAGACGCTGCCGAGAAAATAAAATATTTCCTAAAAAGTGCTCTTGATGAGTGGAACATAACCTTTGTCTTGATTGTTGGTGGACGAAAATACGGAATTGAGGAAAACTGGTACACTCCAGTCAGGTATGTGACAGTTAGCTCATGGGGATGGAGTGCAACTTATTTAAGTGACTTATATTTTGCTGATATTTATGATGATAAAGGAAATTTTTCAACATGGGATACGGACAATGACAATGTATTTGGAACACAAAAGGATGACATGGATTTACATCCAGATGTATACGTTGGAAGATGGGCATGTAGAAACAAAATTGAAGTAAAAACCATGGTTGAAAAAACAATTAATTATGAATCAAAACCAGAAAATGCTAAAAAAATTGTTCTCATTGGTGGAGATACGTTTGAAGATCCAGGTACTGACTATGATGAAGGAGAACTTATAACCACTGAGTCAGCAAACTGCCTACCAGGCTATGAACCAATAAAGGTATATTCGTCAGAAGGAACTGTATCTGCTAGAGAAATTAGAGAAGCCCTGGGCGATGGAGCATCATTTATGCATTTTAAGGGGCATGGTTGGGTTATATATTGGAATACGTACAAGCATGATAAGACTGAGTCTGAACCAGGATTTGGAATATGGGATATCCCATTCTTTTTGAATGAAAAATATCCTATTGTAGTATTTGGAGGTTGCCATACTGCTATGTTCAATGTTTCAGTCACAAATCGTCCGCATGTTTGGAATCCTTACTATGACCTTCCAAAGATATTGATATTCTTTCCTGCAGTGGAATCTATCAGCTGGTTTTTTAACCGAAAGATTGGAGGGGGAAGTATTGCAAGCCTGGGATATACCTGTATTTCTCTTAGCGGTGTGGGGGAGCGTGGAGATTTAGACCATGATGGTATAACAGAGCCAGACTGTATTGAATGGGGTAGCGGATTTATGGAGATCAATTTCTTTTATGCTCATGGCATAGAAGAGTTAACATATCTTGGTGAATGCTGGGGATATGCAGAAAACACATATATTAACACATTAGGAACATCAATAAGAGATCTTATTAATATTCAAGGTTTTGTATTGCTTGGTGACCCGAGCTTGAAAATCGGAGGGTATTCCTAAGTAAGGAGGTAAAAAAAATGATAAAGATAATATCGATAGTATGCATGGGTCTGTTTTTGTTTAGTGCAACTCTGGCAGGAGTAAGCAATGTAAAGATGGTACCAGTGTTGATTACGGAGTTTCTTCCCGGTCTTCGTGTACTATCCACGATTTACTGGTTATAACCTGGGACGATTGGAAAAATATGCTTGAGTCATTAAGGTAGCATAAAGAAAGCCATGGAATTAGAACTATGATTGTTGAACTGGATGAAGATAATTTTGATCCTCTCTTTATAGTTCCTGTAGGAAAATAAAAAGCCAAAATATTTATCTCCAAACCTTCTTATCAAATTTCTGCAGTATCGCTCTCATCGCCTCCTCCTTCCTGTCGGGGAGAAAGGCTATCGACCCCCCTTTAACCCGTGCCATCTGTATTGATGGAAAGTGCTTCATTCATTCACATTACTTTTTTATATTACTTTTGTATTGGGCGTTGAGAATATGACCACGGCTTATGATGTTCCAGCAGAGGCGATAATAAAAAAATTATCGGAAAAACTGAAGAATGAATTCAAAATCATGCCGCCGGAGTGGGCAAAATGGGTAAAGACTGGCGTCCATAGAGAAAGGCAGCCAGACAATCCTGAGTGGTGGCATGTAAGGGTAGCGGCAATATTGAGAAAAGTATATATGCACGGCCCAATAGGGACCGAGCACTTACGCGGCCTATTTGGCGGTAAGAGGGACCGAAAGGCAAAGCCATATAAAAGTAGGAAAGGCAGCGGTTCCATAATAAGAAAGGCTCTTCAGCAACTGGAAGAAGCCGGGTTGGTAAAAACCATCAAGGGGAAAGGGCGTGTTGTCACTCCCAAAGGTCAATCGTTTGTGGACAATACGGCGCATGAATTGGTAAAGCGATAAGAAAAATTTAAATAGAACAATAAATGTGGTATTAACTATGGATGCGGAGGATATTAAGAGGAGAATGATGCAGCAGATTCAGCGTGAGAGTGAAGAGCAGGCCGGGGAAGAATACATACGTGATCAGAAAAGGGCGATAATGCGTCAACTACTGGATGCAGATGCAAGGGAAAGATTGGGAAGAATAAGAATAGCAAACCCTCTTAACGCAGAAATGATAGAAAATCAGCTCATACGTTTGTACCAGATGGGGAGAATAAGAGAAAAACTGGATGATAAAACATTTCAAATACTGATAAAAAATTTGATGCCAAAAAAAAGAGATATAAAAATAAGGAGGATTTAAATGTCGCGAAATAAACCATTGGGCAAAAAGAAGAGACTGGGCGGAGAAACCAAGAGCAATAGGCGTGTGCCTGCTTGGATAATTATGAAAACGAACAGGAGATTTCTTCAGCACCCTAAGAGAAGGAGTTGGAGAAGAGGGAAGTTGAAAAGGTGATTTGAGTGCCAGAAGAAAAAATCTATACCATCCCTTTGATCAAGGTAAAGTCTTTGCCGAGACCAAGAAGGGTAAATAGGGCTGTTAAGGAAATAAAGAGATTTCTTGCTAAGCATATGAAATCCGAGGAAGTTATGATGGACGTCAGCCTGAATGAGAAGTTGTGGTCCAGGGGTAGAGGCAATATTCCTACAAGACTGAGGGTAAAGGGCGTAAAAGGTGATGACGGGGTTGTTTGGGCGTACACACCCGAGGCTGAAGTCGCAGAGAGAAAGAAAAAAGTAGAAGAAGCGGAGGAGGGCAAAACCGAGGAACAACCCGAAGAAGAATTGCGAGAGGAAGCAAAGGAAGAAGAAGCACCAGTTGAAGAGGTTGCTGAAGAGGAGATGCCCGAGGAAGTTAAAGAAGAAATAGTTGAAGAGAAAATTGAGGAGAAACCAGTTGGGGAGTCAAAAGAGAAAGCTGAAGAGACTGTAGAAGCAAAAGAAGAAGTCGAGAAAGAGGCGGATGAGTAGAACATTTATTACCATGCTTAGGAGATTGGATTTTAACAGTAATCCATATCTGGGTGTTTTTTGCAGGGCCAATGATGACATAGCGTTTGTGCATCCCTTTCTGCAGGAAAAAGAGAAAAAAATCGTAGAAGAAATTTTGAAAGTTAGAGTCATAGAAGCGAGCATCGGTGGAAGCACAATAATAGGTTCCCTGCTAGCATTGAACTCTCATGGGGCTGTGGTTACAGATTTTATCGGTGAAGACGAAATTGATATTATAGCAAAAAATTTTGATGGAAACATGCTTGTAATTGAAGATAAATTTAATGCTGCAGGCAATAATATTCTTGTTAATGATTACGGGGCGCTTATTCATCCCATGATGAAAGATAAAACAATAAATGATATAAAGGGCGTGTTGGATGTAAAGACGGAACGTGGTACGATAGCGGGCATAAAAACCGTTGGTATGGCTGCAGTAGCAACAAACAAAGGTGTACTATGCCATCCAAAATTGGATGAAGAAGAAAAGAAGAAACTAGAGGAATTATTCGGGGTAGATGTTAACATAGGAACAATAAATCATGGGGTTCCCTACGTCGGTGCAGGAATGGTTGCAAATGTGAATGGTGCCATTGTGGGCAGCAAAACAACGGGTATTGAAATGGGCAGGATAGAAGATGCGCTTAGTTTGGTAGGTGAATAAAATGAAAAAAAAGGCATATAGGGTAGAAGGAAAATTTTATATGAAAAATACCTGGCAGCCGTTTAAAAAAGAAATAGCGAGCAGCAGCAAAGCCAAGGCAAAAGAGAAAATTGTATCTATAATTGGTAGCAACCATCGGGCAAAAAGAAAAATGATAAAGATAGAGGAAGTAAAAGAGTTGTCACCCGATGAAGTAGAGAATCTTGTAGTACAATATTTAATTGGGCATTAACATGGGAGCAGAAGAGGACGATAGAAAAAATATACTTCTCCTGCAGGAATACCAGGAAAAAATGGATGTGGTATACCAACAAGTTAGACTTATGGAAGAATTGCTGGGGGAATATAGAAGGGTGAAGTCAGCACTTGAAGAGATATCGAGAACAGAAAAAGGGAGGGAATTGCTTGTGCCTCTTGGAGGAAATGTTTTTATTCATGCCTCTATTGAAGACACTTCGAAAGTTATGACGGGCGTAGGGGGCGGGGTGGTCACCGAAAAGCCCATAGGCAAGGCAATGACATTTGTGGACAAAAAAATAGATGAATTTCTTAAAGAAGAGGACAAACTTATACAAATCTCCGAGAATATAAAAGTGAAGGTGGAGGAGCTATCTAGGAAGTTACGGAAAGGCGAGGGAAAGGATTGAGATGTTCAAATTTTTGAAGAAGAAATTTAAAAATTTTGAGGAGGCAGTAGAAGGGCAGGTCAAAAAGGCGGTAGTTGAGGAACCATCTGAAAAGGAAAGAAGTGTGGACAAAAAAATAGAGGAGGAGTTGAGAAAAACACTGGAACTGGGGAAGGAATTTGGCGAGACAAGGAAGGCAACATTATCCCTGAGCGAGAAAAAACTGGATGAACTCTTATGGGATTTGGAGATGGGGCTTCTTGAAGCTGATGTCGCTCTTCCTGTTGTGGAGGACATAAAGAACAGCGTGAAGGGGCAGTTGCCATATATCAAAAGAAAAAATGCGGGCGAGGCGGTGAGAGAAACCCTCAAGAAAGCAATAGAAAAAATTTTATCATCCAATGGAAAGGATTTTGATACATTTATAAAAGAAAGTAATAAGCCCGTCGTCTTAATGTTTGTTGGCGTCAACGGCACTGGAAAAACAACCACTATAGCAAAACTTGCTCACCAGCTGAAGAAGAAAGGTTTGAGCTCTGTCATGGGTGCATGCGATACGTTCAGGGCTGGGGCGATAGAGCAGCTGGAAATGCATGCCAATAAGATTGGGGTGAAATTGATAAAACACTCGGCTGGGGCCGACCCTGCCGCCGTTGCCTACGATTCTGTCGAGCATGCAAAGGCAAAGCACAAGGATGTTGTTTTACTCGATACAGCGGGAAGAATGCAGACCAATATAAATCTCATGGATGAGATGAAAAAAATAAAAAAAGTTGCAAAGCCGGACATGATTGTTTTTGTGGGTGACGCATTGACGGGTAATGACGCGGTGGAGCAGGCAAAGAGATTTGATGAGGTTGTTGGGATAGACGGCATTATACTGAACAAGGTGGATGCGGATGCAAAAGGAGGGGCAGCACTTTCTATCGCATATACAATTGGAAAACCGCTTCTTTTCATAGGAAATGGGCAGGGATATGACGACCAGATCGCCTTTACCCCTGAATGGATGACTGAAAGGCTCTTTGACTAACAATCCCATCTTTTAAACAGTGAATGTTCTATGCCCAGTTGATCCAGTATCTTACCTACAATATGATTTACAACATCGTCTATTTGCTTGGGCTTATGATAAAATGCAGGCATTGCGGGCAATATTACAGCACCGCTTTTTTTAAGCTTTATCATATTCTCAAGGCTTATCAGATCAAGCGGCGTTTCCCTCGGGACAAGAATCAGCTTTCTTTCTTCCTTTAATGTGCACATTGCCATTCTTGTAATTAAATTACTAGTATATCCATTGGCGATCGCTCCCATCGTTTTCATACTGCAGGGCGCAATTACAGCATAATCATATTGAAACGAGCCACTGGCCAGTTTGGACGTCATGTCATTTTCCTCAAAATACTCATCTACACTGGCAACCAATTTTTTTAAATCATATTCAGTTTCATATTTTATTATTTTCTTTGCATTTTCTGATATTATGAGATAAACATTGCAGCCGGCTTTTTTTAACTCTTCAAGAGATCTTATTCCGTATATAATTCCAGATGCACCGGTAACGGCAAGAATAACTTTTTTCATCCATCCTTTATTGAATCTTAATATAAATAATTTGATCTATGCTTCAGGTAGACACAAACCACAAATTACATATAAAAGAAGCTCATTATCATAAGAAAAATAGGTGAATAAATGGAAGGAACAGTTAAAAGGTGGATGCTATCCTATGGATTCATCGGAGCAGAAGGAATGGGAAGAGATATTTTTGTCCATCAGTCGGATGTAAAATCCAATACGCCGCTGAAAGAGGGGCAAAAAGTAAAGTTCGATGTAAAGGATGAGCCAAAAGGCCCAAAAGCAATAAATGTTGAAGTAATAGGATAAACAAGCAACTCTTTGGATTTTTTAAAAAAGCTTGCAGGTTAGCCCATACCATCCCATAATTTGTCGTTCCATTTATCATACAACGTGCTTACGAGCAAATCAATGTACTTTTTCATCTCATCTCCATCGTATATGGTTAATCTGTTGCCTTTGACTTCTCCCAGTTTTATCAATTCCAACCCTTCAAAAAGACTCTTGAAATCCTCTTCATTTCTTTTATTAACTTCTATCACCCATCTGGTATTTGACTCGGAAAAGAGTTTAAAGTCTGTTCTCATGCTCCCCATCCCATAAAGGCATATCTCGGCCCCTCTGCCCCCCACGACCATTTCGGAAAGGCAGGATGCAAGTCCTCCTGTAGATACATCGTGGCACGCTGAAACAAATCCAGATTCTATGGCTTTTATGACGGAATTCATGCTCTTATTCAATATTTTTACATTGCTTCCCGGTACTTTTCCTCCGGGCATGTTCATTGCCTGATAATATTCGCTTCCTCCCATCTCTTTATTGGTCGTTCCAACAAGGTAAATAATATTTCCGTCCACCTTAAAATTTGATGTGACACATTTTCTTATGTCGTCAACAATGCCTATGCCCATTATTGTTGGCGTTGGGGGCACCGATCCATCTGCTGTTTCATTATAAAGGCTCACGTTGCCGGAAATGAATGGAAGACGAAGCGATCTTGCCATCTCGGCAAGTCCTCTTGTTGCCTCATAAAGTTCGCCCATCCTTTCGGGCTTTTCTGGATTGCCAAAATTAAGGCAGTCTCCAATTGAATCGGGGTGTGCTCCGACGGCTGCCAGATTTCTGCATGCTTCATCTACGGCTGAGCGGGCACCCGGATACGGATTCATGGACATGAAATACGGATTTACATCTGATGTTATTGCAAGCCCTTTATACGAATCGCACAGCGGCTTGATGACAGCCGCATCACCGTGAGTCTGCCGCCCGATTTCCCCCTGAAGCGGCTTTATAGATGTATTCCCTCTTACCTCGAAGTCGTATTGCCGGATTATCCATTCCCTGGAGGATGCGTTGAGGGATGAAAGGATTTTGAGCAGCATTTTCTCAACGTCGGGCATGTCAAAATCAGGGTCGTTTCTTTCTTTGCTTACGGGTTTTTTCCATGGTCTTTTGTACAATGGGCCTGCAACCTGAAACCTTAAATCCAGCTCCCCCACCATCTTTCCCTTGTAAAATACGCGAACGAAAGGCTCTTTTATAACTCTGCCTACAGGAACGGCTTCCACATCCCATTTTTCAAATATTGAAAGGGCTTTTTCAACATTTTCCTCTTTTACTGTGAGCATCATCCTTTCCTGTGATTCCGATACCCATATTTCCCATGGGGCCATATCCTCCTCCTTTAACGGAATTCTGTCGAGGTGTATCTCTACCCCGTATCCAGCATCGTATGCAAGTTCTCCACAGACGCATGATAACCCGCCGCCGCCCATATCCTTCATTCCTTCGACAATTCCTTCTTCGGTACATTCAAGACATGCATGTATGAGTGGCTCCTTCGTAATCGGGTCTCCAAGTTGAACGGCAGAAATTGATTTTTCCTCGGATTCTTCTTTGAGTTCCTCGGAAGCAAATGTTACGCCGTGTATGCCATCTCTTCCAGTCCTGCCGCCCGCATAGACGTATATGTCGCCAGGATTTTTTACACGGCTGTGGATAAGATTTTTTTTCTTTACTATGCCGATGCATCCCACGTTCACCAGACAGTTGCCTATGTACCCATCATGGAAATAAACCTGGCCGGAAACGGTTGGTATGCCTATTCTGTTTCCATAGTCCCTTATTCCTTCCACAACCCGCTTGAACAGGTATCGGGGATGCTTCACTCCCTTTGGCAATTTTTTGTAGTCGTAATTTAACGTTCCGAAGAAAAGAGGGTCGACCAGTGCAACGGGCTGGGCGCCCATGCAGAGTACGTCTCTCACAATGCCGCCTATGCCTGTGGCTGCTCCGCCATAGGGTTCTATTGCCGAAGGATGATTGTGTGATTCCAACGCCACAACGTAGTAATGTTCATCATCAAATTTAATGACACCGGCATCTTCCCTGGCTGCAATTTTTTCTTCTTCAATGCCATATATATTCTCTTTCAATACCACCTCCGAAGACTTGTAACAGCAATGTTCGCTCCATGCCTGGCCAAGAGCCTGTAATTCCAAATCTGTGGGGTTACGCCGTCTTTTGTTAAAATATTCCTTTATTCGCTTCATTTCGTCGAGGCTGAGTGCGAGCCCCATATCCCTGCTTATGGCCATCAATTCTTCATCATTGGCACTGGATAAATTTATTTTATGCACATTGTGGAAAAATTCCTCAGTCATCTATTTCCTCTCCAACCGTTATTTCGTAATCATGTATAACTGGATTTGTAAGGAGGCGCTGGCACATCGCTTTTGCTTTATTTCTGATATCCTTTTCATCTTCGCCTTCCATAAACAATTCTGTAACTTTAGCCATTTTTACATCCCTGACTTCGCCAAAACCAAGGAGATGCAATGTTTTTAAGATGTTCTTTCCCTCAGGGTCCGAAATCCCTTTCTTAAGCCTTATTTCTATCCTCACCTTGAACATGGTTACCTATGACGAAACGGCTCCCTCAAAATGGCATTCAGGGCATTCATATTTCAGTGGTCTTTCTCCGGTATCATATATTTCAAATAAATTTTCACATCTCCCACATTTTATATTTTTTCTTATGCCCTCGGCGATTTTACCCCTGAGAGCCCCCTCCCCTCCACAATTGGGGCAGGTATATCTAAGCGGTCTCACTCCTGTATCTGTTATGGAAAAAACTGTATTGCAATTATTGCAGAAAACTTTTTTTATCACGGCAGAAACGAGTTTTATCCCTTCAGCACCCTCCTCTTTCTTTGGAGTAGAAAGGTAATAAAAAATTTCTATTATCAAAAAAACGGCGTAAAGAATAATGCCAATTATTGCCCATTCTCTTAACGACAGGAAAAGGTCAGCATTTGGAAGAATATATCCCCTTTCCTTTAGGACCACCACCATTAGCCACATAAAATATATCAGCGAGATGAAAGTGATAACAGCAGCCCCTTTTACCTTCTCTCTTTCCATGAACAAAGTTATTGATTGTGTCTATATAAATATTTGCGGTTTCATAGGGCAGGCTGTAAACTGCCCACTTGAAGGTGCAAGTATGCCATAAATAGTTTTATAACCCGCCAGCCAATATAGTAATGAAGGCGAAAAATATGAAAAAAGCAATATTGAGAAAAGGTTTGGCTGCAGGACTGATAATTTTATTTATTGGAACAGGTGTTATATCAATTGTAAGCGGTGCCGGACCAGATTCCAATAATTTTAATGCACAATCATCATCCAGCAGTCTTCGCAATATAATGTTGACCGGCTACTGGAACCCAACCGGCCAGATGATTGCGCAGTTCAGCAATAGCACCTACCTGAATCCAGATGGCTGGAAAGGCGAGAACTGGGAAGGGATGGGGTACAACATCTATTCTTTCTTCCCGACACCCGGAACATATAACGGCACATTCGAGGTTGATTACCAGGACACGTGGGAGGATTTCTGGAATATTACCGCCCAAATTCATCCAGTTGCGATCATAAGTTTCGGTGCAGGAAGGGGACCGTGGGAAATCGAATACAATGCACGCAACCTCGATAACTGGATTGATGATGAAAAACCGCCGTACCAACCAACACCATGCCCGCCGGATGACAGCGTGCCGGTGAACTATGTGCGTCATTCCACGCTTCCTGTTCAAGAGATTGAGGATGCCGTGAACAATGAAACGTCTATAAGGGCATGGGTTGACTGGGGTGGTAATCCAGGAAGGTATCTGTGCGAATATATGGCGTATCTCGGAATGTGGTATCAAGCCCTCTATAATGTCACAGATGATCCGTATCCGTGCCGGGCGGCAGGATTTATACATGTAAAATCAAATGTTCCGCTCAAAGATGCGATTGAAGCGATGAATATCACAATTCGGGAGACAATAAAATACCTATTGAACATCGATAATTCCCCGAGTTCACCCACCATAACAGGCCCCGCATCCGGAAAAGTGGGCACGGAATATGAGTATACATTTGTGGCATCAGATCCTGACGGAGATGATGTATATTACTTCATCGACTGGGGAGACGGCACCAGCAGTAATTGGCTTGGAGCGTTTAATTCTGGCGAGGGCATAGGTGTAAAGCATGCATGGGCTGAAAAAGGAACATATACGATCAAGGCCAAAGCCAAAGACGTTCATAATGCCGAAAGTGATTGGGGAATGCTAGAAGTAAGTATGCCAAAAATATATCGATATAGTCCAGGATTTTTATTAGAAAAAATAATTCAATGGATCGAACAAATACTTGGTGGATGGCATTGCCTGACCCTTTCAGTTGTTAAATCCATACTCTAACAAAAAGATAATAAAGCATGGGCAATAACATCTCATGGATGAACTGCAGAAATTATGCAGGGAGATTAGAAAGGGAAAGAGATACAGGAGAGTTATTTATCCGAGGACATGGTCGGAAAACGACCTGATTGGCGATAAAGTAGTGAGGGCTTTTGTCTTTATATTGAAAACGAGGGGGTGCTTCTGGGCACGGCATTCAGGCTGTACCATGTGCGGATATTTTAATGACAGCATTCCTGATATAACGGAAAAAGAAATACGGGAACAACTTGAAATTGCCCTTAAAAAATACAACGGAGAAAAGATAGTTAAAATATTTACATCCGGAAGTTTTCTCGATGAAAGAGAGGTATCCATCGATTTGCAAATAAAAATACTGAAAAAATTTTTTGAGAGGGCGGATAAAATATCCATTGAATCGAGGCCGGAATTTATAAAAAAAATGAATCATCTTGAGGGCATTTCAGGAAATAAAATACTCGAGATGGCCATGGGCCTTGAATCTGCGAACGATAGGGTGTTGAAGTATTCAATCAACAAAGGATTTACTTTTTCAGATTGGAGAAATGCGGCAGAAGAAGTTTTGAATAGAAATATGCAATTAAAAACATATATACTCATAAAACCCCCATTTTTAACAGAGAAAGAAGGAATAAAGGATGCATTGTTTTCAGTCAAAAAAGTTTCAGATATTTCTGACACCATTTCATTCAATCCCGTGGCGATACATAGCAATACGCTCGTGGATTACCTATGGAAAAGGGGACTCTACCGTCCTCCGTGGCTGTGGAGTGTTGCCGACGTTCTCGAAAAAACAGCGGATATTTTTGAGGGGCAGATAAAATGCGATGTTGTTGCCGGCGGGAAAAAAAGGGGTGCGCATAACTGTGGAAAATGCGATGCAGCATTTATGGACGCAGTGGAGCAGTTCACCATATACCAAAATAGAGATGCTTCTAAAGGACTAAAATGCAAATGCAGGGAAGAATGGCTGGATTCGGTTGAAATGGAAGGATTTATCAAAGGTTAGAAAGAACCCCTTATTTTTCTCCTATCGATTTTTATGCCGGAGGGCGTGAGTATTAACAAATTCCTGCCCAATCCTGCAATATCTCCGCCAATGTCATTTGTCACTCTCTTAAGCTCATTTGTAATTCTTTCCAGTTCCATGTCATCTGACGATACAGGACTTAAATCCAATAGAAGGATATTTCCCCCATAAACGTGTTCAGTGAAATCTTTTAAATTGTCGTAGTTCTGCAATTCTGCAACTTTTACATACATTGTTGGCTCTATTTCCTCCTTACCGCCGGTTTCTTCACCAAGGTCTATATACTCTCCTTCCCTCCTGCGGGTTTTGCCAAATATTCCATTTATAATCGCCATTTTATCTAACTACATTAAGCAATTTTTCTTTATAAAACTTTTCTAGATTCTAGAACAGACGGCTACTGTTCATAAAATGACAGCAGTAAAATAACACCCGTTAGGAACCACGTGATTGATCCAACATAAAGCCATGCATTATATACATCGTTGACCGCCCCGGTGATAAGCACTATCCAGGGAGCAGCCAGCCCAATGAAGATATACGCCCACTGTTTCAGATTCATACAGGGTGTATTTGAGATGCAAATAAAAAATTTGGGATAGTAACAATAATAAATGCGTTTTCGCTAAAGGGGCATGGTCGCGATAGGCAAACCACGGGGCACAAGAGATTTCACTCCCGATGAAATGGAAAGAAGAAGGGCTATCGAGAAAAAAATGCGGGACGTTTTTGAGAGATACGGGTACAGAGAAATTGTAACACCGACGATAGAAAACATGAGCCTTTTCACCATGAAATCTGGAGAAGGGATAGTTGAAGAGACCTATGCGTTTAATGATAAATCGGGCAGAATGCTTGCCCTCCGCCCGGAATTGACTGCTCCCGCCATGAGATTCTATTTGGAAAAATTGCAGATGGAGCCAAAACCCCTGAAGATATATTACTTCGGAAATTGCTTCAGATATGACCGACCGCAGAAAGGCAGGTACAGGGAATTCTGGCAGATGGGATGCGAGTTGATAGGAAGTGACAAACCAGAGGCAATAGCAGAGCTTATTTCCACGGCATATTTTGTACTCAAGGAAGCGGGATTGAAAAATGTGCAACTTCGCACCGGAGACCTTGACATACTTCGCTCTTCGATAGAGAAGCTTGGAGTTGAGAAGGCAGATGAAATCATGAGGCTCATAGATAAATCGGATTATGAAGGCGTTGAATCGCTGATTGAAGAAAAATCAGGGGCAGACGAATTCATGGAATTTCTGAAATGCCGTGATTTCAAATCCTTGGGCAAATTTTTTGACGATGTAAAAATAAAAAGGCTTGGGGATGTACTGGAATGGCTCTCTGTATTTGGCACGCCGTACATTCTTGATACATCAATAGCGAGGGGGCTTGATTACTATAAAGGCATAGTATTTGAAATAGATGCTCCTTCATTGGGGGCTGAAAAACAGCTTTGCGGCGGAGGGGAATACAGCCTAATCCCGCTCCTTGGGGGCAAAGATGTTCCTACGTCGGGCTTTGCCATCGGCTTCGATCGCATTGTCCTTGCCTTAGAAAAGGAAGGTTTTTCGTTTCCTCCTTCAAAAGAGATTGTCTGCATCCTTCCCATTGGAGGTGAGATGAGAAAGGAAGCGATTTCCCTTGCAACAAAATTGAGGGAAAAAGGAATAATGGTTGAGGTGGATTTAATGAGAAGGAGCATGCAGAAGTCATTACAATATGCTGACCGAATAAGGGCAAAGTTTGCGATAATTGTAGGCCCCGATGAATGGAAAAAAGGCACAGTTATTATCAAAAACATGCAAAGTGGGGAGCAGAAAGAGGTTAGGAAAAAGGAATTGCATAACTTTTTGTGAATGTCTGAAGTTTGAGAAGACGATTTGAGCAGAGCGTAGTAAATCAGATATCATGTTATTGAACTCCGATAGGGTCAGGGCAAATGAAGTTTATCCCAGTGTGCCTTTTTATCTTTATCTGGATTATATACTATATACCCAGCCGCCTGGCTCTTCCTCAAATAACCAAACGCCTCTGAATGGATATGTGCATTCAATCAACTGCTTTAGATCAAGTTTATTTTGCTGTCCTCGTTTCCAATCTTTCCGATCCATGGTCACATAAACAAAATAGTCGTTGCCAATGATCTCCGGAAAATTTTGCTCGCAAGCAGTACAAAGAACCTGTTCTAAATCCTGTTTTTTCACAATGATCAGATCGCAATATGGGCAATAACGAGAGGTCTTCTTTAATGATAGAAAATGATGTGGTTCAATATAAATTACAAGACAATATTTCCTTATTTTCGCATTTAGGGCATTTAGTGAAAGCATATTCCTGATAGGGGTTTAAAAAGAAATGATGCTTCTCTTTTTTTGTTTTTTTCTTAACCCGATTGCTTTATTTCCTATTAACCATTTACAAATACCAACATTTTGTGCGCCATTTTCAATTACTATGTATAGCTAATATCATTTCAATGCTAACAGCTTTTTGACAAATCGTTTTTCATTAAATTCTTCTTTATTCCTCAGAACGTGATAAATCTCTTCCACAACAACACCCGCGATCTTATGTATAGCTTCATGCCTACTATATCCCAAATCCATTAGTCTATTTAGTGTCTCTTTCGTCTCTTCCGGGTTGCTATCCCTAATTTGTTTTTCCACTACTTCATGAATTGCCTCATGCAGATGAGGGCTGTATCCAACATTCTTGTCTTCTTTCATACTACCCCATCATTTTGTAGGCGCACCGCCTCTTTTATATCAGTTGCATTAAAGGTTACTATTTTCATTTTCTTAAGTTTAATTAAATTAGACATTATAAGTATTTCCAAAATCTCGTTTTCCAGTCAGTGCTGTTGAGGAAAAACTGAAAGAATTATTAGAATAAATGGGATGAAAACCAATGTAACGAAAAGAAAAAGAATTCTAGGGAATATTAGGCGATGTGCGTCTTCTACCCAAATGCAATTTTTCGACGTTTAACGGGATCATCAAAACTAACTTCTTCTACACCAAAATGTTCAGGATCAAATTCCCCACCAAGCCAGTCTAACATTTCTTCATACTCCTCATGATCAGGATTTTTTATGATTTCCAATAGGTTGTAATAACCACCAATCCCACCACAATCTTCTGGTGGACATGCTCTTTTCCCTTTGATACATATGGGATATTTGATTTTTTCTTCTTTCGGGAGGATTTTTTCCAACTCGATAATATGTTCCCAATCATCACCAAAATCATATACATAATCTGCTTTTCTATTCTCCTGTGAAAAATAATCAGCAATTTTTTGTTTCCATCCCGGAAGAACTTCTTTGTCAAAATCTCCCTCAGGAATTCCTATTCTCACTTTTTCTCCAGTTTTAGGAGAGATCATTCCAAATTCATGGAGATGATAATCTGTCCAACCCATTACATCCTGAATGGCAACGTGTAGATCCCAAAAAGTATAGGTTTCCGGAACTTGTATCCGTCGCCAAATAGGCGGTCTAATACCCCATAATGAGATCTTAAATTGATACACCTGGTCGAATTTCTTTTTCATTCTGATTCCTCCATCATATCAATCGTAAATGCGTCTGTCTTCATAAATATTTCTGATTTTGATTTTGTGGGGGGCATTTCGCCTAATTCCGGTATATCCGAACTCGAGTTTTTATATACCTCCAGTTTGGAACGATATCCGAATTTGTTTTCGCATATACTCCTATTTGGATGAATATTTTTCATACTTTTTTTATCACCTCCATTTTCTTCTATTCTTATTTTGTCCAGAGGACTTTTTATTTTTCCAATATCTCTGTGGTTTTTGAACTTTTGTGCCCAAGCATCTTGAACACCTCTTAAATATTAGTTAACAATCTGTGTCCCTGTTTTTCCTTCTATTGCCTTCCACGCATTTCCAATGGATGAGATTATTGCTCTCTCTCCACCGTTTTCGAGAAAGCGTATTGCAGCAAGGATTTTCGGTCCCATCGAACCTGGGGAAAATTGCCCCTGATGGTAGTATTTTTTTATTTCTGACAGTTTTACTTTCTTCAGTCTTTTCTGATTTTCACTTCCATAATTTAGATAAACACATTCCACATTTGTAAGAATGAGCAGCAAATCCGCGTTTATCACAGCGGCAAGCCTTTCAGACGCCAGATCCTTGTCAATGACTGCCTCCTTTCCCTCTATTTTTACTGTTTTCCCTCCTTTCTTTACAACTGGGATGCCGCCCCCGCCCACTGCAATCACAATCACGCCATCATCGGTTAATTTTTTTATCGTTTCTCCTTCAATTATGGTTATTGGATCTGGCGATGGGACTACGATACGCCATCCTCCCTTCTGCCTGCCCATTATGTAACCCTCTTTCAGTCTTAATAGGGCTTCATCGTATTTGTACGTGGGCCCAACGGGCTTGGTTGGATTTTTGAATGCAGGATCATTTTCATCTACAAGGACCTGAGTGACAATCGCTGCTACATTCTTTTTAATGCCGTTGAGGGCAAGCGAGTTGAGCATGCACTGCTGTATCATATATCCTATTTGCCCCTGAGATTGTGCAACACAGACATCGAGAGGCATCGGAGCGATAACGCTCTTCGCCACGTCCTGCTGGAGTAAAATCGAGCCGACCTGGGGCCCGTTCCCATGAGTGATAGCAACCTCCCATCCGTTTTTTATCATCTTTACTATGTTATTTACGGACTGCATTGCCGTTGCAAACTGTTCCTCGCTTGTTCCCTTTTGCCCCGGCTTTATCAACGCATTTCCGCCGAGAGCGACGACGACTTTCATAATGGTAAAGGCTTCTCATATTTAAATTAACATCAACTATTTATAACACAAAATTTATTGGAGGTTGTAATGAAAAAGCCATATGTAAAGAAAAGAGTCAGCGAACTTGGCAGCAAAGCGATAGAAACGCAGTTTGCCAGGAGTGTCGTTCGCCAGATGAAGGAGAATAAGCTATTCCGTCTTGCGTATTCCGAGTTCGAGAGGATAAGGGCAAAAAAAATGATGGAAGAGGTGAAAAAAAATCCTGTTCCACGGCATCTTGCAATCATAATGGATGGAAACAGAAGGTATGCATTGCATCGGGGGCTGGATCTACGGGAGGGGCATAGGATGGGCGGGGACAAGCTGGAAGATGTTATGGGTTGGTGCCATGAAGCGGGAATAAAAGGGTTGACGGTCTTCGCCTTTTCAACGGATAATTTCAACAGGCCGCATGAAGAAGTGGAACATCTTATGAATTTGTTTGAAGAAGATCTGAAGAAGATGGCAAGCGATAAACGCATTCATGAGAATAAAGTGAGAATAAGGATTATAGGCCAGATAGGAAAACTTCCGGATAGAGTGGCAAAAGCAGCTCGGGAGGTAACGAAAGCAACCGAAAACTATGGCAAATATTACTTCAACATAGCCATAGGATACGGAGGGAGGGAGGAGATCGTTGAAGCCGTAAAAAAGATAGCGCGATCTGTAAAAAATGGTAAAATAAAACCCGAGGACATAAAAAAGGAAATGATTTCCTCTTACCTTTACACCTCGGATACGCCCGATCCAGATTTAATACTGCGTACTTCTGGGGAAGAAAGAATATCGAATTTTTTGCTGTGGCAGATTGCATACTCCGAATTGTATTTTTCGGATGTATACTGGCCCGCTTTAAAAAAAACAGATTTTCTGAAAGTGATTAAATCCTATCAGAGGAGGCAGAGGAGACATGGAAAATAAGATACCGGCCATTCTATTCATTTTTGGCATTATCTGCATCATTGCGGGCTTTGCTGCAGGAGAAGGAAAGGCGGGCATTTTCATTATTTTTCCCTTTATTTATGGTAACGGCCCGCTAATGCTCATGGGCATGCTTTTAATTTTTATTTCTTTTGTCATATTCATTTTTTCCACTTTTTCAAAAGCCCAATCTATGGAAGACATGCCATTGAAAACAGAGAAACATGCAGGTGGCTTAATTTTAATAGGTCCAATCCCTATAGTTATTTCATCAGATAAAAAATTGGCTCTTGTTTTAATGGCTATAGGAATTTTTATAGCATTCATTTTCCTATTTTTGTGGGTTTATGCCGGGTTGCATTGAAAGCTGGAACATAGTTATCCCTTGACTTCTTTTATATCCTTTTTTACAATCACAAAATAATTATCTGCGTACTTTTTTGATACTTTCTTCACGCTCCACGCTTTAACGATTTTCAGCCCAGCCTTTTTCACATCTCTTTTCAATTCTCTCATGCTGTAGAGATGATAGAAACGCATCACCTGTTTGCCATCCCTTTTCCACGGAACCAGTATGTCTCCCAGCTCCTTCCACGGTTTGAACATCTGAATCAAAAAATGCTTTCTCCACCTGTCCTGCCATTTTGACCACACCGAAATCAAAGCTTCTCCATCATCTTTTAAAACACGGTTTACCTCGCCCAGTGCCTTTATCCTGTTTTTCTTCCATCGAATGTTGTGCAGCCCAGCAATGAACAGGGCGAAATCAAAGGTATCGGACTTAAATGGGAGAGAAATGGCATCCCCGACAGCCAGTGAAACGTTTCTCAAGCCCGCTTTTTCAACATTTTCTCGGGCAATTTTTATCATTTCTGGCGAGAAATCCATGCCCATCGCATGCTTGGCTTTTGAACATAAGGGGATGAGATGGCGGCCGTTTCCACAGGCGATGTCAATGGCCGTTCCACCCTTTCCTTCAATAAAATCGAGACATTCCTTCCAGGGTTTCTGTCGTGTGCTATCAAAACTTCTGGCAATTATATCCCATTCATTCTGCACGGTAAATGAAATAAAAGAGGCATAAAAGGTTAGCGTCTCATAAACGGATTTTTCATCTTCATCCCGCCCGTAAGCAGTCTGTCTGTCTTAAAAATCCATACTGCAATTGCAATCATCGAAAGGGCAAAAAACGCCACGTATATTATTCCTAAAAGTACGAGGATATAGTCTCCGAAAAGAAGGGAACGCATCGCCATCATCGGATGTGAGAAGGGAATTACAAAGAGAGTGACTTTAAGTACAAGAGGCAGGGTATCGAAATCCTTGAACATTATCACGAACATCGGAATGATTGCAAGAATTGAAACGGGAACGGTCAGCGTCTGTGCACTCTTATAATTCTTTGCGAACGTACCTAAAACCATGCAGAGCGATAGCGCGGCGGTGAGAGCCAGAAAGAGGGATAAGCATATAAGCAGGTAGTCCTGAATGCCAAGAGTTAGCCCGTAGTCTGCCAGATTTATCTCCCCTGCCATCTGGAAGGAGTTAAGGTAATAGCTGAAGCCTATCATGTATATAACCGCCATGATTAAGCCGACCACGGCACTGCCCGCTATCTTGCCGGCTACTATCGAACTTCTCTTTACCGGCAGAGTGAGCAACGTTTCCAGCGTTTTGTTTTCCTTTTCCATTCCCATGGAGGAGATAACCATTCCTCCTGCCATCATGATTATTATCATCATTATTATGGGCACCATTGTCGATTGGGAGGAAAGCATGGTGCTTATAGTGCCGGGGGATATGCCCCGCATTTCCTTTCCCTTGAAAATCGTCGTCTCATTCTTTGTTGTTGGAGAAAGGGCAAAAGTTGCATTCACATTTTCTCTCTCTATCAAATTTTCTGAAATTTTTTGATTTACCACTTGCAGAATTCCCTCGACAACACCTGAAGATATTGAATCCATAATGCCAGCCCCTTTCATTATCCAGTATATCTCTATCTTGCCCGATTTATTGTGGCATATGCGCTCACTGAAATCGGAAGGTATAATAAGAAGGGATATTCCCTCTTTTTCCTTTACCGCCTTTATCCCTTCATCTATATTTTCGTATGTCTCATTGTAAACGACCACCGCCATACTCTCCATTACATCTTTTGCAATACCGGAGAAATTTCCGTTATCTTCATTTATGATTCCGATAACGGGCTTTTCCTTTGCCTCCTCTGCCGCCCCCCCGATCATGTTCCCCATGCTGCCGAAAACGAAAGCCATGACGATTATCGGGGCAAGCGTTGCAGGGGTGAGCAATTCCTTGACTTCCTTTTTTATTATGTTAAGCAGATGATTCATTTCACCGCCTCCGTAAAAACCTCCTCTATGTTTCCTGCATTGTATTTACCTTTAAGTTCGGACGGGCTTCCTTCCTCGACTATTTTTCCTTCATTCATCAATGCGATACGCTGACACAAAAATTCAACCTCGAGCATGTTGTGTGATGAAAGCAGCACCGTCGTTCCCTCCTTAACCGTATTCTGGATTATTTTTCTTATTTCCTGGGCATTTATGACATCCAGGCCAGAAGTAGGTTCATCCAATATGGCAAGCTTGGGTTTTATCATGAGGGCTCTCGCCACAAGCAATCGTCTTGTCATTCCCTTGCTGTACGTATCGACTTTATCGTTTATTCTTTCCTCAAGAGATGCTATTTTTATGCCCCTTTCAATCATTTTTTCAATTTCTTCTCCACCTCCAAAAAATCTTGCGATGAAACGCAGGTAAGCTTCTCCAGTCAAATTTTTGTACGCTCCCGCGTCCTCGGGCAGATAACTTATGAGTTTTCTTACTTTATTCGCTTCCCCAGCTACGTCATGCCCGAAAACTTTTACTTTACCATCCGTAATCTGGAGAAGCGTGGAAATTATCCGCAGTACCGTTGTCTTGCCAGCACCATTTGGACCTATGAGCCCGAAAATTTCTCCATCATCGATGTGAAAAGAAATGCCATTGACCGCCCTTACCTTTCCATAATCCTTAACCAGATTGTACACTTCAACAGCAGGCATGATGTAAGATATAACTTCCATATTTTAAACTAACTAAAAGAATGCAGGCGATATGATTAAATAATGGCAATCCAATTATAAATCGGGAGAAAAATGAAAAAATTAGTTGTTATTGGATTGATTCTGCCGATGATAATGGGAAGCATGTGTTCGGCCATTTCAGTAAACAACCTGCAAGATGTTTATATAGATTTTCAGTCAGGATTTGGCATAAGGATAATTGTCTGGAATGATAACGACTGCCCAATATACAATGTATCTCTAGAAAGCATAGCTATTGACGGTCTCCTTTTCTTTGGATTGGGCTCAGGTGTCCATTATCTTCAGGAAATAGGAGCAGGAAGGTACGGGTATCTTGTAACCCCGGTATTCGGATTTGGATGGCTGCTAGTAACAGTGACAGTATCCTACTATGATGACCAGGAGAACTATATGTCAAAAGAAGTCCATGCAAATTTATTTGCCATAGGAACAGTAGTTTTAGTTCTTGAGGAGTGGTAAAAGGGGTTACCACCATTTGACGGAATCTTCAAAATCATTTAACTCCTCTTTATTTTGAGGTTTTCTAAATACGAACAGATGCTCATACATAAGCAGGAGGAAGTTATAGTCAATAGATTTTTTCAGCCAAAACGGGGTGGATTTGCACCTCCATTGATGTTTGATTATATCCTCTTTTAAAACGAAGCCGATGTCTAAAAATGCTTGCATAACCCTGAATGCAATAGGCACATGATGTTTTCTTCTTCTTGTATCCCCCACTAAAATGGCGCAATATTTGTTCGGCATTAAAACCCTGAACGCCTCCTCAGCAACTTTCTTCATATCTTCAATAAATCCGTCAATGCTGTATTCATTAGACAGATCGCCTTCCAACTTTTCTTTTGAATAAGGAATGATATTAGCATAAGGAGGATGAGTTGCTATCAGGTCAATAGAATTCTTTTTTATCAAATTCAGATTTCTCGCATCCCCAACGTAGGTCTTTTGGGTGGTTTCTTCGGAGTCATAATCCAACGTTTTATAACGAAAATTTAGCCTGTCACGGGTAAGCATTACGCAATTTTTGTTTATATCAATCCCAATTCCATTCCTGCCAAGCAATTTACATTCCACAAGTGTTGTCCCCGAACCGACCATCTGATCCAAGACAGTATCCCCATTTTTCGAATATCGAAGCAATATGTTCCTCGCCATTTGAGGGGGCCAATTGCCCCTGTAATTTCCTTTATGAGTTGCCCAATCTCCCCTGCGAGGATATGACCATACATTTGTTCCTTCCAATTCAAAATCTTTTGGCTGATATTTTTTAATTTTCTTTTTCTGACCAATCTTAATAACAACTTCTTTTTTCCCTATCCTATCTTCAATAACTATTTTATCATGGGATTTGATAAATTGCTTGTATTGGGAGTGAGTAACCTCCCGCATTTTAGCGTATTTAGCATTTTCTTCAGCATCGTCCCTTGATTTTCTTTCAACATTGGTTAATTTATAGATTTCAAAAATCAGTTCTTTTCCCTTTGATGTTATACAAAACTTCTTGTCTTTTCTTTTATGTGGCGTAAGATTTTCAACTAAATTTTTATCAGAGAGTTCTTTTAAATGGAGGCTAATATGGGATATGGATGCATGAAGGGTCTTAGCCAGTTCTGTAGGAGTTTGGATTTTTTTATTGAGAGCAATAAGAATTTTGAATCTTAACTCGCTGGCAAGAGTAAAGCTGATTGAACTCCAATTACGCACTCCTAAAGAAATAGGAGTTAGGGTATAGAATTAGTTACGGAATTTTGTAACCGAAACTCCGCATTTTTAACCCATAGGTAATGCCTCCGGAAACAACTCAATCATCCTATGGGCTCTTTTTGGAATCTTAGCAAGATATTTTCTGCCGTTTTTCTCAGAGATTAGCATGACCTTTG
>JAYEJS010000060.1 GCA_034660695.1 Candidatus Thermoplasmatota archaeon
GGGATATATGAAAGCAACGAACCATATCCATCAAACTGGTTCACATATAACATTGGAGCGGGCATTCAAAACGGAGAGCATGCTATATTTCTTTCAATACATGCTTTTCCAGCACGCTATATTCCATTAACAAATGAACTGGAGTATGTAAATGAAATGAATATTGAGATAAATTACATTCCTCCTGAAAAGCCAATGCTTGACAATGATGTTTATGACTTGCTCATTGTAACGCCAGCGGAATTCAGCGATGCTCTGCAGCCGCTGGTAGAGCATAAGGAAAGCTATGGTGTAAAAACGATGCTCGTTTCACTTGATGAAATCTATAACGGCAATTATTTCACCGTTCAGGGCAGGGATGATGCAGAGAAGATAAAATACTTTATCAAGGGTTCAATAGAACAGTGGGGAATAAATTATGTAATGCTTGTCGGTGGGTACAAACATCTTCCCGTGAGATATGCATATTTGAACGACAGAAGCTCTTCTTGGGAATATGAAAGGAAATTCATCAGCGATCTTTACTACGCAGACATTTATGATTCAGATGGGCATTTTTCCTCATGGGACACCAACGGAAATGGATACTACGGTGAGTATGATCACGAAACCTCAGAAGGAAAGAAAACCGATAGCTTGGATCTTTATCCCGATGTCTATATCGGCAGGCTTGCATGCAGAAATAAAATAGAAGTGAAGACGGTTGTGGAAAAAATCATACAATATGAAAGTGATGAATCAAAGAATGAATGGTTCAAAAATATGGTATTGTGCGGCGGCGACCTTTATCCCAATGATCCCTGCGGGGATGTTGCCGAGGGGATATATCTCGAAGAAGAAATAGCGAAACAGATGGCTGATTTCAACATCATAAGGGAATATCCTTCAAATGGAATGAATATGTTTACCATTTCAAAGTCGATAAATCAGGGGGCGGGATTCGTGGTGTTTGCAGGTGCAGGAGCACAACATCTCTGGGCAACCCATCCGTATGATGAGGAAAAATGGATTTATTATTACAATGCCAATATCCGATCCCTCAAAAACCGCCAGATGGTTCCCATCGTGCTTACGTCCGGAGCACATCTCAGTCAATTCAACAATAGCCAGGAATGTTTCAATTGGGTTTTTGTAAGCAAGAAGAAAGGCGGGGCGGTGGCATCGATCGGCTCTACAGGCCTTTGCTGGATAGCACATGGAGAGAATGTGGCATCCTTCTACCTCGGTAATCTTCACCTTCGTCTTTTTCAGGAATACCACAATACCAACATTCTTGGTATGATGGTGAGCAACGCCATAACTTCGTATCTTAACTCATTTGACCCTGGGCATCATGGGATTTCCGAAAGTTTTCACATGAAGGCAGCCGAGGAACTGGAATTGTTTGGTGATCCGACATTAAAAGTAGGGCAATCAGGAAATGACGGGTCAACAGCAAAAACATACGGGAAAACGTTATATGTTGGTGGCTCAGGCCCAAACAATTATACAAGCATTCAGGATGCCATCGATGATGCAGGGAACGGGGATAAAGTTTTTGTTTACAATGGGACGTATCATGAGGATATAAAAATAAACAAATCAATATCTTTGGTAGGGCAGAGTGAAAAAGGAGTGATTTTGGAAAGCAATGGTACCACTCTTATTGCCGATGCGATAGATATAAAAGAATTTACAATAAAAAGCAATGGGAATGGAAAAAATGAGGCGGGAATTCATTGTTACGGGAAAGAAAACATTATTGAAAATGCGACCATATCCGGATATGACTGGGGCGTATATCTGGAAAATGCCCAGGGTAACGTGATTGAGAATAACCATATCATGCTGAATAACGAATATGCCGTTTACATGAATAACTCCTCCAATGTTCTCATACAGAATAATACAATTGAAAAAAACTGGTATGGATTATGGAGTGAATATTCTCCAGCCCTTACAATACGGAAAAATAATTTTTCTTCTAACAGGTGGTACGCCCTCTGGCTTGATGGCTCTGGTAAAAGCGATATCGCAGGCAATACTTTCATAAAAAATTGGTACAGTATATACCTATACGACTCGAGCAACAGTAATATTTCCGAGAATAAAATAGTGAAAAATGAACACGGCCCGCAATTCGTGAATTCTAACAGCAATAGTTTTAATAAAAATAACGTGGAGAAAAATGAACATTACGGCATATTCGTCGGATGGCGTTCTGCCGGCAATACTTTCACCGATAACAATTTTATAGAAAATGCACAAAATGCAAGAGACGACCACGGCAGTACATGGGATGGAAACTACTGGAGCGATTATATTGGCATAAAAATCAAAATCTTGGGACTGATAAGGTTACCATATCACATCCCCGGCAGGATAAATCAGTGGGACTGGCATCCAAGAATGGCTGCCTACGGTTAATTAATACTCTCTCCACTTGTGCCCGCATTTCGTGCAGGTATATATCCTCGTTTCCGGCTCATCCGCCGCACGCGTCTGCCTCAATACCCAGTAAGCCTCATTATTTCCACACTTGGGGCAACTCGCATTTGTTTTTGGAAGAATCCCGAAATCTTCATCTTCCTCTACAATGGTCAGCTCTTTTTCTTTCCTCTTCGAGACGATTACTTTACCTCCACCCTTTTTCTTCCTGTATCCACATTTTCTGCATACCATTTCGTCCCCTTTCGGGTAAAGAAGAGAATCACATTCTGGGCAAAACATACAGGAGATAACGTGGATGATATAAAAAATTTTGTGGGCGGTAAGCTGCCCACAACCTCCTTGATAGAAATGTTTATATAGTATCTCTAATATATTATTATATAACTACATGCACAAGTAAGGCATGGCGAAAAGGGGAATGAGGGTTATTACAGTTTTTCCCACATTTCCTCCTTGCCCTCGTTCCCCCTCCTCCTTTTGCCGTTAACTTTTTGAGAACATTTACAGGAACTGTTTCAGTGAAAATAAAAAATTACTAACTACTATAAATTATTCTCTTATTTGAAAACACATTGCCGACCGTCAACAGATGAAATTGGCAAAAAAGACAATTCCTACTGAGAATGTTTGGTTGGCAGTTTAGTTTAACATATCCGCTCAAATACAAAGCAACTCCACATAAGTTAAATGTAAAGGTAAAAAAGGAAAAGAAAGAAAAGGGAAAAGGGTTTTTATGTCAATGTGTAGTAGTCTGGGTTGTCTACGTCCAATGCAGGAGTGTAGGTATAAGTGCTATGTGTTATATCTGTTACCTCTGCCTTGTAATTTCCTGTACTAGCTTTGCTTAGTGTAAATGTCACTTGGCCATTGGAGTCTGTTATCCCAGAATAAGTCCAATAATTTCCTGTGTCTAAATGTGTTAGCGTAGAGTATACTGTTGCATCGCTTACCAGAGCATCTGTTTCCTCTGCTATTCCATCATTATCTGAGTCATACCTGACTGTAACGGTATGGTATAAAAATGTATTCGGACCAGCAGTTTTGGTACTCCATGAAATATCCCAAACGTACATGCCACCAGGTGGTGTTTCACCTCTAGTTGTGAATGACCAGGTGTCAGATGTATTTGTGTGCTCTGTATCATTTGCAACTGCATACCAGCTATATGGAGTATTATAAGCCAATCCAGACCAGACAACAGATGCAGTGCCTCCGCTCGGTACATTATAATCTGTTCCAATTATGGTATGGGTGCTTGCATCATAGAACGTTACATTCATGGCATCATTATCTGGATCAGAAACATCCACTGATAAGGCTGGATTGATGTCTACACCTGTTGTGCCATTTGCTGGATTAGGATTAATTGGCTTGTTCGGTGGACGGTTCGGTGGTGGTGTGCCTCCTGCTTCTATGTACATGTGGTCAATGTAAATAGTGTCTGCAGCTCTATTACCGGGCGTTTGGTCCGTGTCTAGTACTCTTATATATATTGTACCAGATAACGTGTTTGGTAATGTATATGTCTGGTAGGCATTATCATCAGATGTCTTAGTAACAGTTACCATGTTATAGTAAGTACTATCATCTGTAGAGTAGGCAAATACAAAATCATCTCCTTCCGAATTAGCGGTGTGATGTGCCTCTAGGTAAAAGACGTATGAACCATAGCCACCAGTTACAGGAATGGCCCATTTATGCTCCAAGTAGGTATATCTGTTATCTGGTTTTCCTGTGCTTTCTCTCTCTGTTATGCCTTCATATTGATTATCTGAATCCTTTGTATACGTGTAGTCATTGGTGATACCACCATTTGATACAGGAATATCTTGGTTGGTGTAGAATTGTTCTTTCGGTTGACCAGTTGTGAAGTACCATGTATCAGATGCATTTGTCCCGCCTTTATTGTCATCTGCAACTGCATACCATCCATATGTTGTGCTTGGACTGAGATCAGACCAGACTGTAGATGCTCTTGTACCGCTTGCCACATTGGTATCTGTGCCGATTAATGTGTCATATTCATCATAGAATGAAACATCCATTGTATCTCCATCTGAATCAGAGACATAGACGGATAAGGTTGGGCTAAGTTCTACATCCGCTGTACCATTTGCTGGATCAGGATCAGTTGGCTTATAGGGTGGAGTAGTTACAGTTGTAAAGGTCCAAATCGGTCCAAGTGTTTCTGCACCGTGATTATCTCTTGCAACAATCTTCCAGTAATATTGGGTGCTTTTTGCAAGAGTACCAGGATCATAGGATGTGGTGGTAACCGTAGCGACATATGGTGGCGTACTCGTTATCCCAAAGTACACGTCATACTCAACTGTGTCACCAGGATCAGGATCCCCGCCAGTCCAACTCAAATCAGCATTAATATCTACCCCTAACGCACCATCCGCCGGGTTTGGATTTGATGGAGTGTATGGTGGTTGATTACCACCTCGTGTTGTCAAACCAAGTGTCTCTGGGTCTCCGAGCAAATTAATTTCATAGTAGCACCATCTATAGGCACCATCGCTTGCCGCCTGAGTGGCATAATTTTCCTTTGCCAACTGCATCATCTTAGCCCAGTTTTCTGTGCCTTTTTGGAAAAGTTCATAAAATTGTCTTTGCATATACTCGGCAGAATATTTACTTGCATTATTTGAGGTATACCAACCATATCTAGAATTGAGAATACATGCTGATGTGCCACCATTTGTATTTAAGAGATATGCCTCGGCTAAACAATCGGAATAATAGAAGTTACCAGAATAACAGGCAATGGACATGTGCATCGGATAAAAATTATTTATTAGGCCAAGGGCATCAGAATTGTACCAATCTACTGCTCCTCCATTCTCATAATTGATACCATAGTATGTATTATCTCCATGTCCACAATGCTGCACTATAAGACGACCATTGGCAAATGCATCTGACCATTTTGTTTTGGTAACAGTCTCAGTTTCCTCATAAAGTTTATTGACGGTATAAGTCCCAGGAATCCACCGAGCACAATCCTCTGGAACTGTCCTAGAATCTGGAATGTTGCCAGAGTTCAACCTTGATTGATGGAGTTGAATCGTGTTAGGCTTTGTTGTTGTTTCGTAGGCAATAACTTTGTCAATAAAATTGCTTATCTCACTTGCAGTGTTAACAGGGGCTCGTCCCACATATACCTCGGCATACCAGTCGGGATTGTCCTCTAACTCACCCCAATCACTGTCACCATCATCATTCCATGTTCCATCTAAAGCTGCGTAATACAAATCTGCTGGTATATCATGATCTACCGTTGGAAATGGAAATGTTTCTACACGACCGTAAAACCCTCTGTACGGAACTACCTCGACATCGCCACCTAATAATACATAGGTTGTTCCCCAGTTAGTATACGCATCTTTGATGAAATTGCGTATCTTTTCCTGAAGATCTGCTCCTGCATAATTAGTATCAATATAGGTTGTGTCGACAATATTTGTCGTTGTGTATAATGACTTGTGATTGAGTAGCGGCTGGAAATCAGCGGTGAATGCTGAATCTGTTATAATCACATAATCATAATCCCCGGGAGTCACTCCTGTTGTTTGAGGTGTATCAGTAGTACCATAGGTACCGACTGTTTCAGGATTATCAACCTTGTTTGATATTTCCATAATGTCCTCTGGCGCCCCTCTATACAACGGAGATATTTCTCCATTTTTCAGGGTAACTTTCACCGTCATATCCGGGAAGTACAACACCTTGCCTGCCGCCGGGATATAGCGTACCGGGTACAAGCTCACGTGCAGAATGTCGAAGCCGCGGAAAGTGGCTGTAATTCCTTGCTTAAATGGCGTCACAGGATATGGATTGTTGGAACCGTAGATTTTTTCATCCCTGGGTACCATCTGGCCTTCCTCACCTATTATAACTGGTGGTTGCCCGTGTTTCAGTGTAACGTCTTCATTTATAAGTATAGGTTTGCCATAAGACACTGCTATTGCTCTTACATCTTTACCTGCCGGGATTAAAATCCGAGCGGTGTAAACTGGAATCATCGGTTTTCCCGGGTCATTTTCCATGTAGCAGTCTTTGAGTGAAATAGTCGCTACACCATCCTGTATCTCTATCGCTGGCATGTCAAAATTGTAGTTTACTGATAAAACATCGGCATGCCCTTGGACATTTGTCCCCATTTGCCCAAATATTGTTAGTACAAATAACACACTAACAAAAATTGCCTTACTTTTTGCATTTCTGTTCATTTTCAGCCCCCAAGGATAATACTTTATTGTTTTATAAATATTTCCTTGCTCGATACTGGAGATTCTAAATCACAAAAAGATAGCGGAGCGTGGACTTGAACCACGGATCTTCGGGTATCTCAGCCACTTTCTTTGGGGATGAAACACCTTTCTTCGTAAGAAAGGGGTTCTTATGAGCCCGACGGGTTTTCCTGACTACCCCACCCCGCTATACAGTCAGATTAGGGGCCTTCCGTATGAGAATATAATGCAATTTATTAAGCTATCGATTGCCTGGATTACGAAATCCATAAATAAGAGACAGGCATTTATTTATGTGGTTAAAATGAAGGTGGCAAAGTTATCCCTTGTTTTATTTGCTGTCATTATACTTGTGCTGTCGGCTGTTTTGACCCCTTTAAAAGTAAATGCAAATGATGAAGAAAGCAAGATAAGATACGTTATTTTTACGGAAAACGGAATTCTTGAAGGAACGGATATAATACCTTCCGAGAAAGCAGGTGCGGTTATCAGAGCGATAGAAAAAATAAACGGTGATTTTCGTTTGCTTAAGGCCTCATCAACACCGGAAGACGTGGAAAGGGCAAAAGCTATGATTCTTAGTGATATTGCAAGTTTGAGCTGGCTTAAAATTTTTGCTTACATACTGGATAGGATAGAAGATATCATAGATGCATATCTTACGCCATGGACAAAGGTGAGCGTGTTTCCCCACATATTCATCTATGGCCATGGGAGGGTTTGCATACCACTAGAAAGGTCGCTTCCTTTAGGGATTACCCGCCAGACATTCATCGGGTTGCTGCTCCGTCCCATATGGTGGGACTATAACTGTCTGAGTTTCACCGTTGTCAGAAAAGGGCATCTTGTGCCGCCAAGAATCGATTTCTGGGACATGTGGGGAAATCAGAGAGGGTTCATGATAGGTTTTCTCGGAATACACATAAGCATTATAAGGCCGCTGATACCCGACACCCATGTATTCATCGGAAGGACGTTGATGCTCGTAAATAAAGATTTATTGTTTTAAATGGACTACAAAAAAATAGGCTTTAAAGCAGGCATTGAAATACACCAGCAACTCGATACCCATAAACTGTTTTGCAACTGCCCATCTAAGATAACCGATGATGTGGACTATTTATTCAAACGCCAACTCAGCCCAACCCACTCCGAGCTCGGAGACATAGACAAGGCGGCGCTGGCAGAAGCAAAAAGAAAGAGGCAATTTGTATACACGGCTTCATCTGATGCAACGTGCATGGTGGAAGCAGATGAAGAGCCACCGCACAATGCAAATGACGAAGCGATAGACATCTGCTTGACTGTAGCCACTTTGCTGGACTCAAAAATTGTTGACGAGATACATTTTATGAGAAAAATTGTTATAGACGGATCGAACACGAGCGGCTTTCAGAGAACTGCCCTTGTCGCATTGGGAGGAAAAACAGACAATGTTGGAATAGAAACCATGTGCCTTGAAGAAGATGCCGCACGCAATCTCGAAGAAGATGAAGGTGTCGTAAAATACGGGCTGGACCGCCTCGGCATACCCCTTATAGAGATTGCGACAGCCCCCGATATTTCATCACCGGAACATGCAGAAGAGGTAGCGTCAAGGATAGGCAGGATTTTAAGGGCGACAAAGAAGGTGAAAAGAGGCATAGGAACGATACGCCAGGATTTGAATGTTTCAATCAGGGGCGGCAGCAGAGTTGAGATAAAGGGAGTGCAGGAACTGAAGAGCATATCGAGAATTCTGAAGAACGAAGTGGCTCGCCAGCTGGAACTGCTAGAGGTTAAAAAGCTATTGAAAGAGAGAGAGAAAATTGGCGATGTGAAGAAAGCAGAAATAGACAATGTGAGCGATATATTCTCTAAATCAAAATCGGCAATTATAAGGAAAGGAATTGATAAAGGAGGAGTTGTAATGGCTGCTTGCCTGCCAGGATTCAATGGGTTGATTGGAGGGATAAAAAGCAGGGAAAACAGGCTTGGAAAGGAATTTGCAGCAGTGGCTGAGATGGCGGGAGGGGGCATCATGCATTCCGACGAGTTGCCCGATTATGGCATATCTACTGGAGAAGTAAAGATGCTGAGGGAGAAGCTTGAATGCGGCGAAATGGACGCCTTTATTCTATCAATCGGAAAGGAGGAGGTTGCAAGAAAATGCGTGGAAGAGGTGATTTTCAGAGCCGTGAAAGCTTTCGACGGAGTGCCGGAAGAAGTGAGAAAAGTGATTGCAGACGGAACAACAAAATACATGAGGCCAATGCCAGGTGCGGAGAGAATGTATCCTGAGACGGACGTGCCGCCCATTCTTATTACTGAGGAGAAAATAAAGAAAATAAAATCTTCCCTTCCAGAAATGCCTGAAGAAAAAATTTCAAGGTATGAGAAATATGGACTCGGGTCTGAAGAGGCGAGGCAAATCGTTTACGGGGACAAAGATGACTGGTTTGAATATTTGGTGGGCAAATATCCCTCGGAAGGAAAAAGTATATCAAGGATTTTGCTGAACGTCCTACCAGAAATTGAGAAAGAATGCATTAACAAAGGCAACATAAAACTCGAGCACATTGACGAAATATTAAAAGGGCTGAAAAATAAAATGTTTTCAAAGGAAGGGGTGCCGCAGATTCTGGAATATTATGCCAGAAATCCGGATGACTCTCTGGACAATGCAATCAAAAAATGCGGGCTCGGTGCGATAGGAGATGAAGAGATAAGGCATGAAATAAGTAAGATAATAAGCGAGAATGAAAGCATGATAAAGAAAAAAGGGGAAAGGGCAATAGCCCCTTTAATGGGCATCGCAATGAAAAAGATGAGAGGAAAGGCAGATGGCTCATTGATACACAAAATTCTGCTGGAAGAGATGGAAAAACATAACAGGGATAAATCTTAATCTTGGAAGAAATAGATGGGTGAGATTGATAAAGCAATCATTGTGAGAACGCGGTGGGTGGGATTTGAACCCACGCCCGTCACTAGCGGAGCGATTCTTAAGTACACCTTCAATTTGAATTAAGTCGTAACTTTACATAATTTACCCCATAGGTTCGAATGTTTTTCTGGATAACACTGGTAGTGATATAATCTCTGGTACTGGTGCAAATACGGGTCGTTTGAACCAAAAATGACTGAGTGGTGCATGCGGGGCATATGAGGTAAAATAAATCATAACAAGTTATATAAACATTTATTTATTATATTGTAACGGAAGTTCCAGAAAAAAATTTGATGTGGAAAGCTCAAAAAACTCCAGAATTAAGGAGGCGGTCGCTATTTTTTTCTCTTAAGATTCAATTTTTTTCTAGTGGCTACTTTTATGCCACGATGTG
>JAYEJS010000061.1 GCA_034660695.1 Candidatus Thermoplasmatota archaeon
CATGTGGATTGCTATCGCCAGCATGAAAAAATGAAGAAGTTCTAAGGAGAAAAACAGGCATTTAGGAGAATCAGGCAGCAATTATCGATCATAACATGTGCTTAAAATGTGGGAAGTCAGGTTATATTCACCGCCCATAATGCAGTTTCCAATCCAAACGTGCCATGAATTTGCGCACGATAAAGATCTTTTTATTCCTCTATCACTTCAACGTTTACCGCCTTTGGCCCTCTCACCTCTTTTTTTACATCAAACTTTACTTTTTGTCCAACCATCAACGGCTTGTTTCCTTTCACTTCAGACTGGTGAACAAAAATATCTTCCTTCCTTCTGCCTCAATAAACCTATAAGATGTTATCCATCTTTTAACTATTCCTTCCATTTTATTTCCTCTATTGTAATGATATTAAACTTGTATATCTGTTTTTCTAAAAAAAGATTAGTGAAATTTAAAAATCCCTTGGCATTATTATTTGGGACAGAGCATAAGAGAATTGTATGGCATGTACCTTCTCTTCAATGTTCTGTCCCTTAATTTTACAAACAGTTCATATAACAAATCATAAAAAATTTAAGCCGATAAGACATTATATTTTGGGAATGCCCACACAGATAGTTTCATTCTATCAATTGCAGGAACCCCTCCTGTTTTTGCGTCTGGGCATTCCTTTTAAAATCAAAATAGTAAATAGCAAAATTAAAAAATTCTTTCTGCATTATTATTCGGGGACAGGTAGATAATGGAGAAAATGGAAAGAACGGCCAATATTTTTCTTTCATTTTATTTCACCCCATTCATCTCCTGTCTCCCCTCCATTATTTTGCACAAAAAGTGGGGGTAAACGTGGAAATAAAACTGTCAGCCTGGCACAAAATTATTCCATAATTTTGGTTCTGCTCGCCGGTCATCGGGTACCTCGGCATGATAGTAATAATGGCAGGCTAATAACGTCTCCACCTACGGCCTTCCTATCGGGGACAGGAGCAGCCTTACAGGTGCCTACGTTACGCAATCCACACCAAACCCGGATTGCATCCCTTCAGGATAAATCTTGAAGGGGTAAGCGCCAACTATCATGCCTATCTGCCTTCAATCTTCCGATAACTCTTGAGCTCGCAGAACACAGCCAGCTTGGTTTAGCCACCCAGGCACATGTAAAGCCTAAGGCTAAAGGAGTACTAAGCGCTCCCGCTGATAGTGTGCACCGGGAGGCGGTCTCGGATAAAGCGAAAGAAGAGTTTGAATGGCACGGAAATGAGCACCAAAATGCCCACGGCATAAGCATGTATTTCCCGCCGGAGGGCAACTACGTAAGCTCATATGAAAATACAGATTTTGCTTTGCATACACACTGGGATGAATTCCTACAGACACTATACAATATGTAATCAAAAACGACATAGAATATTTTATAATTCATCGCTTTTTAATCCGCCAATCATTTTCTCCCAAAAATGGGCAAGGAGGCAAAGGAAGCATAACGGCAAATTGTGGACAACTGCGGGCAAAATGCTGCTCTTGAGTTTTATCCCGACAAACAAAACACAGTCATTATTCTGACCCGGGGTAACTGTATATGTTCTAACCGCCCTTGTTGTCCCTTTTCCCCTCTAGAGAAATTTTTTGCATCAATGATTAATATAGGGGGTACAGAGGGGGGGGTTGGTTGCTGTAAACGATAGTAGCATACGATAGGGCAAACAAAAGCAAACGGTATGGCAAACGCAATCTCTTGGTGTATGCATTACATAACAAAAAGGTTACAAAATGTATTACATGTAGGACCTAGATATAAATAGGAAAGTCAGAATAGTAAAGTGAAAAAATGAATAATAACCATTCCAAGAAACAATCAAATCAGCGAATAC
>JAYEJS010000062.1 GCA_034660695.1 Candidatus Thermoplasmatota archaeon
CGTCTATTGGTCCTGATTCATCCTCATCATTTGTGCTTTGTGCATAAATGGTGTATTCCCCATTAGGTAGACTGTTGGTATCCCATTGGAAATCCAGATCCTGTTGATCGAGGAACCCATCTCCAGAGATCACCGTCATTTTCTTAAACCAGGAAGGATCGCATGGGTTCTGTTCGTACGTGATGATTTTGTCAACCACCGTTCTCACCTCTTTTATGTTTCGGCATGCTAACCTTCCTACCGCCACATCAGGATAAAAATCGAGATCGGTATCATTTTCAACTCCTGGTTTGTTCCAAGCAGCAAAAATGCCGTCATTGTTTGGATCCCAATCCTCAAAAATCCCTCCCTCTTTATAGACATCGGCATAGTACAGGTCGCAGAGGACTCCAGGATCATGGATGGTGGATACATCTAATGGATACTTTGGATTATCATAAAGGTTTGTATATCGCACAGGGACATGCCACCTCTCCGAGCCTTCATTTGCATTATCTCTCGGTTTCGCCCAGATAAGTGATTTGAGGCCGCCCACAAGCAGGACATACTTAATATCCCATGTCTCTATAGCATCTTTGATAAAATACTTGATCTGCTCGGGCTTGTCTACCCCGCTGTACTCACTGTATATTTCATCGGTGGTCTTGAGCACAGTCTTTACGCCGTGATCGTTTTTATGGTCTACCAGCCTCTGAAGTTCTCCGGAAAATACAGATGGTGAGATTATCACCATATCATAAGCACCGTTCGTGGAAGATGGTTTTGCCTCAGGTTTCTCATATGTTATTGTAACTTCGGCACCCCCAGCCGCATAAAGTTTTCCCAAAAGGGGGGAATATCTGACAGGAAAGATATGTATTGCCACATGGGTAACCCGTTCATTTTCAGCGTTTAAACCGCAGCCAACTCGGTACGTGTACCAGGCAGAGGGGTATAGTTGTTCACCTGTATACACCGCCTCATTTTCCCAGGAGCGGGTAATTTTGTCTCTATTCGTTATATATGTAGGGGCAAGGGGAACAAGCACAGGAGCGGGGCGAATTTTCCTCTCAATGCTGTATTCCTGTAATATTTTTGGTATCACTTCGACCCTCACATTCTGTACACCAAACTTGAGTTCAACAGTTTTCACAATCTTCGGCAGCATGGGGCAACCCGGATTCGTTACATATGATAGAGTATTCTCAAGACGCGCTTCAAGGTACCCGCTATCATATTCTTGCATATCCAGTGATGGAAAAGAGAGCGTAAATTTCGTGGTTGAACCGCTGTTTTCACTGTATGATACCACTGCTCCGATTCCATTGGTTAACAAAACCCCTATAATTACTAGCGGCAATATTTTTTTTAGCATATTTCACCCCCGTTCTGCCATGTTACTCTTTTCATCGTTACTCGCCTCTAATATTTTTATTAAAACAGGGTTTATAAGATTTACTATCAATTTGCAATTTGAACAGATTTTACCTGGCAAAAAAGCAGAGGCATATGCCAACCAGATTGATATTTTCTAAGAATTTAAGGAGAGACGAGAAGATGTACTCTAATAAAATAATGATAAAATATGAAATGCCTGCTACTTAAAATCATGTTATAAAAAACCCATAGAACTGATAAGTCTCTAAGAATGAACCACATTTTGTGAGCTAATTGTTTCTCCTCGGGTGATAAGGAGAAACAATCTATTCCTCTAAAATTTTCAGATGGAGGAAAACGAGGGATGGAAAACAGAGTTTTCGGGTCCAAACAAGAAAAAGATGATGGCCAACTCTAACATATTGCAGATGCGAGTTCAGCGTT
>JAYEJS010000063.1 GCA_034660695.1 Candidatus Thermoplasmatota archaeon
AAAGGTCATGCTAATCTCTGAGAAAAACGGCAGAAAATATCTTGCTAAGATTCCAAAAAGAGCCCATAGGATGATTGAGTTGTTTCCGGAGGCATTACCTATGGGTTAAAAATGCGGAGTTTCGGTTTCTAACAGTATCATGATAAATATATCCTTCCCCAACTTTTTTGTCCAGCATCTTTGCTTCTTTCATCTTGTCCTCTGGCACTATTACATCATTGATACATTTACTTTTGATTTCATCCAATGAATAACCAAAAAGCTTTGCAAAACGGGAATTAATATTCAATATGTGAGAATCCGAATCCAGATGAACGGCAGCTTCGGGATTATCCATGAACAATCTCTCGAGCTTTTCCTGGCTCTCCCGTAATTCAATTGTCTTTCTTTTAATCTCTGCTTTCGATAACATATTCATAATCAAAAAGAGGATTAATACTCCGCTGGAAACCATCAATACATTTTTTATCCATTCAGGAACTATCTCAACAATCTCCTCCGTAACTCCTGCACCCAAATATTTTTCTATCGATCGGTAATAAATAGAATTCTTATCTTTTTTTAGCTCTATTACATGACAATCCATTTTTTCAATCAAATAGGGGTTCATGCTTGCATTTTTCGGAAATGCGAAATGAAGTTCTATCGGTGAGAATAAAATTGGACTTCTATCGATTTCATATTTACTTTCAAATTTCATACCAAAAAGTCGATTGACAACTCCTGCATCCACACTCTTATTTTCTATACATTCAAGAGCATCTGCGTATTCCTTAACTTCAACAAAAGTGCAATTTATATCGAACTTTTCCATAAGTTTTCTAATTCCCTGAGGGCCTACATTGTAAACATCGCTTGTAACAACGGCTATCCTTTTATCCTCCAAGTCAAGAAACGTCTGGATTTTGGATCCTTTCTGGATATAGAGCTGACTCCAGTTGGCAAGAACAGTTTCGTTTGTATAATCATATATCTTGCTTCTCTCCTCAGTGTAAGCTATATCTGTCAATATGTCAATGCTGTTATTTTTTAGGCGATTCAAACATTCATCCCAGGTCCCATGAATATATTCAATTTTCCATCCTTCCTCCGATGCAATGTATTCTACTATGTCTGCATATATCCCTTTTACAGTTCCGTTTTCATCTGTAAATATAAGCGGTTCGTTTTCGTATATCCCGATTTTTAAGGAAATCGAAGGGTCATCTGCAGAAACAAAAATGCCAATAAATAAAGTCAAGCATACAATTAATATAAGGCACTTTTTCATGATCCAATCGCCTATTTGTATAAATGCAATTGCAATATAAACGACTATCGCTAATTATAAATCTCTCTGATGTTCTCTGTCCCACTGCTTGGTTTATGTTAACACGTAAGCTTTCTATTTGAAAAAATCGCTTAACTTCGTCTTCCTTATTTTATCATTTTTAAATAACGATTCGGCAGATTTTTCAAAAATTAGGATGCGCTGTTTCGTATACTCAGGAATGGACAATCCGTTCATTATTTTTTTTGCTGGCTCCAAGTATTTCTTTATGGATTTTTCGTGAACGGTAAGTGTCAGAGAGCCGCCGCATTTTGTGCATACTCCCCTTAAAGGAATCCGCCTGTATTTCTTATTGCACTTAACGCACCTCACCTGCTGCGTTGTGAACGCCCTCAAATTTCCGATCAAATCTGGAAGGAAGTGGGTCTGTATAACCCTCGTAGCAACGTCGTTCTCATCAACAGCCCTTATTTTTCTGGCAAGTTCAAGCTGTGCGTCAAGCTTATCTTCCATTTTTTTGAGAGTTTTGTATGATGATGTTTTTGTCCCTTCTGATATATTCCTGGTGTCATGGGTGAAAGAAAAATCGCTGTATTCCCTACCTGTTCCTATCCTGTAAGCAACCAAATCCATCTTTTTTTCCAATTCCTTCGGGTGGGCATGTCGTATCGTAGCCCTGTAAAATTCTAAAGGGTAAAGGCGAAGCAAATCCATGCTCTGTGCCTCCTTATCTATTTCTGACGGGGAGATTTTTGTTGCAAGAACCAACGGCAGATCCATGTGCCCGCCGCGCTTTTCAGGAATGTACTCAAGGGAAAAGTTTATAAGGACATCAAGGAGAAGCATGAGCGTATCCTCATCACCATCGCAATTCCTCCTTTTTGCCGCATGATAAAATGGATGGGCACAGCAAACGTCTGCATCTATGAATCCTATGATACGACCAACCGCGCCTGCCGATGTATGGGGTGAAAGGCCGACGACCATACTGCCTATTAAATCCTGCATATCTGAAGCATTATAGAAGGGCTCTATTCCGTAAAACTTATCCAGCAGTTCATCAATATAGTTTGCGACTTTGAGCATGTATGTGGCACATTTTTTTGACGGTACGACATCCTGTATCTTCAATTCGCATATCTGGTCTTTTCTTTCCAGGGGTTTTCCTTTCCAATCCTTGTCATATCCTAGGGCATGAAGTTTTTCTACGGATGTGTCGATTTCATCGGGTCGGAAATGGGTCAATGGCATGTTTGTCATATCGAAACGCGCGGTACCGTCCTTAAATACATAAACGCCGTGTTTTGCCCTCAAAAGCCCTTTCTCAATACATTCCGGCGTCTTATTCTTTGACGAAAGGCCAATCACTCCCTTCACTTTTTCCGGTATTGAAATCATGCCTATGTTTTTCTTCGCTCTTTCTATTTCCATATAAAGTTTCACTTCATGGGTATCTATTTTTCCCGTGTATGAGGTCAAGCCGCCACAATCGCATCTTGTTTTATATGTAATTTTTTTGCATCTCTCACATTTCCTGGCACCCGCCTCAAATCTTATCTTATTTGCCCTGAGGGCAGAATTCACCAATCTTTCCCGGCCTCCTGCCTCGCTTACAGGAAATAAAACATGGGGACTGGCTCTCATCGTTCTCTCAGCCGCTTTTTCAGGCCTTCCCATTCTTGTTCCTATTCTCTGCGGGGCGCGGGGCATTATTTTTATTCCAGAAAGTTCGGACACCATTTTCATTGGATCCCCTAAGCTGAATAATTGATCCACACCCCTTTTCCTTCCTATCTTTCCATCTTCCACATCAAATCCGCAGCACCGTATGAGGGGGTATGCATATTTTTCTATGATTATTGTTTCCCTTTCCCTATGAAGGGCACCGAGTTTGAGCAGTATTTCCTTTATTTTTTTATCTTTTGAAATGGCTAGAAATTCATCAAATCCTGCTTTTTCGATAGCATCTGCCAGCAATTTTATTTCGTCAGGAGAAATATCGTGCCAGAATAGGTTGTATGAGGGATAGAGGGGTACGTCAAACTTTTCGGATATGCGAAAAGCATCTGCCGGGGAAAGCTCTTTCAAATTTACTTTATGACCAAGTTCGTTTGAAACAATCACCTCGGCTTTTTTCTCTCCTTCCTCATCCTCGTTAAGGCAACCCAATTTCTCCTGGAGTTCCTGTATCCACCATTCATAACAGTAGCTTGCCTGAGGCAAGATTGCATTATTTTCCACAAATTCTCCGAAAGAAATGAGTATCTCTCCCAGATCTATGATTTCCTTTACCCTGTCCTTAATCTTTTTTGCTTCTTCAAGAGCGTTAACCTGCATGAAATCCCCGTTTTTAAGCAACACCATCGGCCCCTCTATAGAATCGCAGGGTGTTCCGACCGTTCCCTTGCCCGGCCTCTCGGTTTTTATCTGTGTTCCTATGGCGATAAAGTTGTCAAGGATATACATGGCAGCAGGATTTATTGCCGTTGATGCGAGTCCGCACGTCCTCCCCCTTCCATAACGGAGACGGAACCCGCCCTTGCTGGACGGGTGGGAAAAAACGGGTCTCCCAGCTATAAGGCTTTCAATATACTTCCAGGAGGGAACAATTTCATTTTTCTCCTCTCCCTCTTCGTGAAGAAAAGCTTTTAGGAAATCCCAACCCTCGAGTTTCATCTTGTTGACATGCTTCAAAATTTTCGGGGCTTTGAGGCTTAATCCTTCGGATATTACAAGGCATGCTCCCCCTCTGACTTTATTTGTTCTTACTCTCGGCAAATCCCTCTTGCCCATTATTTCCCTGTCCTCCGTAGCCTCGCCGTTGATGCATATCGGGCAGTTTCCCACGATGTTTTCTATCTCTTCCAGCGATGGTGCATATTGGAGTGTGGCTATCCTGTCGTATAGAGGCACTTCTTCTTTATATCTCTCTATTTCATCTTCAGTCGGCTTGTATCTGTCTATGCCCAGTTTTCTTCTTACAATGTCTGCTATCAATACGCTCATTGCCTCTCCCGTCCCACCCGCAGAACGGATTGGCCCGGCGAAATAGAGATCGACATAATTACTGCCATCAAAGTTTTTTGCTATTTTGACTTCGGATATCCCCTCTATCGGGGCGACAAGAACACCCTCCGTCAGTATCGCCAGCCCTGTTCGTACTGCCTGGTCAACGGTTTTTTCTGTGCTCCCTGCCATCTCTTCTGCTATTTCCACAGCGACAGATATTGCCGTTTCCTCCCTGCTCATATTTTTTAAATAAGTTCTTATCCTGTCCGCAATCCCTGCCGGGCCGACCAATTCTTCCACCCTGTCAGCGAAGTCGTTGGCCGTGGGAATTTCTACCTCTCTTTTCGGGTCAAACCCCCTGCTTCTTGCCTCTCTAGCCACCCTGTAACAATTCTCGACCTGTCTTTTTATTCCTGAAAAATACTGCTGAATGTCACCCATCAAAAAATGAATGAGCTAGAGCGTTTAAAGTTTGTCCAACTCGGTCTTTATTCTTTTAAGCACTTCCCTGTTTGCGTCTGGGTCAATTTCCTTCAGTCTTTTTGTGGCCTTTATACCATCCATACCCTCATTTTTGTATCCGTAAGGAAGAGATGCGGCTTTAGTCTACCCAATTGCATTCCTTTGTATTTTTCTAGATAGATATCCGGCTCATCATCCACGGCCAGTCATGAACTCACTTTTATTGTTTCCTTAACGAGCTTTTCTATTCTTTTCAGGCTTTGAGATATGGACTTTACCTGTTTTCTCTGCCCTTCTGTGAGCTCTCCATATTTGCCCTCGTCCAGCAGGTAAAGATATCCCTGGGCTATGCAAAGCGGATTGAAAAATTGATGAGATATCTCCTTTGCAAATATCTTTCTGAATTCTTCGCTCTCTTCCAATTTTTCCTGGAATGCCAGCACATTTATGCCTTCCTTGCCATTTTTTATGTTCAGAGATCTGCCGAACATTTTTCTTTCCCTACTTTCTCCATCAATAAAAGTAAATTCGACATCCCCTGACTCGTGTGTACTAAGCCCGTTAAAAGTTTTTATTATGATACCAGCATCTGGCACAAACTCGTTCAATTCCCTGCCTTTGATATCCTCAGCATTATACAGAAGGTTATTCATGAATTGCTCGTTTACACTTAGAATTTTACCATCGCTGTTTATGACCATCACATTTATCGGAATATTGTTAACCAACTCCTCCAACGGCATTATCTCTTCCGATTTTTGTGTTGCCATGTAAGGTATGCTGATGTGCTTGGGTATAAACGGTATACTCTCAAGGCGGATTAGAAGCTCCCTGCATCTCTTTATGTTCAAATCCAGAATGTGAGCATTTCTTCTTGCCCCGATTACAGCTTGGGTGAACTCTCTCCTGCCGATTTCGTCCAGAAGCCTCTTCTCAGAAATGAGCATCAATTCTTTTCTTACATCAATTCTTTTTTCTTCCAGATCGTTCAGTCTTTTTCCAAGGGATTTTTTAAACAAATCAGCATTTTCCAAATATTTATTCAGCTCTGGATTGGCTTTCACAACCTCGTCAAGCTCCCTTTTCGATAGATTACCCTCAGATATGATGTCACTCAGCCCCGGCATCTTCGTTTTAAATTCCAGTTCTTCTATAAATTCCCTTGCTTCCGAATACCAGAGGGGAGTGAATATGAGCCCTCTTCCCGTAACTTCAAAAGAGTCTCTTGACATGGAAAGAATTTTTTTGGATTTGACATCTTCTATCTCATATCCGGCAACCTTTCCATTGCTGTCCCTTATAACCTTTTTTACGATGCCCATCTCCTCTCCCGTATCCTCAAAATATGCAATACTGCCTGACTTGTCATCACCCCAGAAGGGCCACACCATTTTTTTCAATTTTTCCCAAAAAATTTTCAATTTACCCATCATATATCACACCCCTTTAACATCACCCCATAATCCAATCTTTCCCTTAACGAATGAATTGCATATCCCGGAAGCCATGAAAGAAGGCAGGCAGGAATAGCCATAATGGCAAAGAGAAATAAAATTATGCCAGCAATTGTGATTATGGAAGAAAAAGGCACAAGCAGTGAATGATTTGTCCGGAATATGTATAAAAAAGATTTGACGGCAAAAAGAGAAGAAAACCATGTATTTACAAGAAGGGCAGAAAGCATTATCTCGGCTCTCCATCTGCATCCAATGGCGTAAGCAATAATCCCCCCAAAAAATGAGGATAAAAAAAGCAAATAAACAAAATTTTCAAAACAATAAAGCAGTGGCAAAGCCATAACGAAGCCGCCAATAGAAGCGATAAAGGGCTTTTTAATGCCAAACTCAATCCAGTGCAATTCACCATCCATCCATTTAAGAGCATTCATGCATTTCTTCTTTATTCTTCCAGCAGAAAAAGAAAACGAATGGAATGATTTGTACACCGAATGCATTCCTACATGCGCGGGCAGTAATGTCCACGATAAATAGCATCTCATAACCGCATATTTCCCTACCGCTATTGATGTAGCCATGAGTAAGAGAGACGTAATAATTGACATTACCAATGCGGATATAACAGAAAGAGCTATAATCGTTCCCCGCGGATTCCAGTTATGCAGAGAACGGATAAAAGAAGATGGTATCAGTTTCCAATAAGGAGAGGAGTATATGTATACGTTGCCCGTGTAAGTCCCTAGCTCTGTTCCCCGGGGAATATATGCAGTAATGTTCCCCGAAAATCTACCACCTCTTTTCAATGTAAATATTTTATTACCACTATAATCTAAAAAACCCGAGATATTGCCAGATGAAAATATAAATCCCTTTACAGAAAATAAGGACGGATTTACAACCGATATGGACTGTGGAAAAGATTCTTGCTCTTCACTCAGGCTACCAAAGAAAACACTACTCTTTGGCGGGGTTTTGTCAACGCCGAGGGAGGAAGAAAGCTTATCGTATGAAAATGATGTGGCGATCATCAGGAATATAAGGTAAAAGAAGAGGGAGTAAACAAAAACACGTTTTGATGAAAGTCGTTCGGGGCCAAATATATGATCCTTCAACTTATCCTTCAAACTTTTTCCATTTTCTGGAGCCCATATGATAACACCGGCCACGAGAAGAGAAACGGATACCGCTGTTGGAACAAAAACAGCGTAATGCACATCTGCCTGAGGCTTGCCCCATGCCATGGGCTTTGACAGCTCCTTAAATGCATGCTGTATCCATAACCACGGGTAGCCTGCAAATGGTATTTTTATAGGTTGTCTTCCTAGCAGTATTGCTTTTCCCTTGAGCATTTTGTCGTTCACAGGCGGTTCGGGGACGTGGGGGCCTGCCTGATCAGTATAATTGTTAGCATCTCCTTTCGTGATCAACGTGATTTTTCCATTGCTTGTTGCTACTTCTAAAACCCGATGGGCTATGAGTAATTCCCTGCCCCAGCTATTTGCACTTTCATAAATAATAACGTCCCCCTCACGCACATCCTTTATACTGCACGGAATCCAGGGAAGCATATCCCCTTCAAAAAGGGCTGGCCTCATTGAATGTGATGATACTACGCTCATGGGGAAGGAAGTTCCTGCCACGATTGTAAGGAAACGCCCGATGATTAAAAGAAGGACTGCAGCGAAGATTATATTTCCAATAACTTTTTTTAAATCCAGGTGCATTTTATCCCTCCGTATGTGTTATGTCCACTTTGATATAGTCTGTCTGCAAACGGGAGTAGAACCTAAACCACCAAAATCGGAAGCTTGGCCGATTCTGCACTACCAGCACAGTCAAATTTCCATCGCTACTAATATAATTTCCAATACTGGAAGATATATTTGCCTCTAGGTTGATTTCTATAGCAGAAGTGTTGGTGTCCAAAAGTTCATATGAACTGCTGGTGCAATTCCATATGTAGAGGGTTGCACCGTCTGTCCATATATCATGTGTCCCTATTCCGTTCCAAAGGATATGGAGAAGAGTAATGTTAATTTCATTCTCATATATGAAAAAGACAAACCTGTGGGCGGCATAATTCCCAATATCCGCTCTTTCATTTTGACGGATTTCATCATCTGCTGAAATGCGATTGTATTGGGCAGAGTTAAATTCCGTGGAGGGCAGATTATTTGCTGACGGTGGATTTTGGGAAACCTCATCCCTGTAAGCCCATCTGTCATTTCCTGCCCCGCTGCTGAAATCATAAGTTGTAGTATTTTCCCCTATAATGGCGTATGATGATTGAATATTTGTTACGACATACTGATTTGCATACAGGATGTTGGAATGCACGCTACCTACGAAGATTGCAGATATCGCAAGAGCAAGTATTAATGCCGATTTTTTTCTCATTCTACCCTATCTGGATTATTATTGCTGCAAGGAAAGCAAAAAGTATCGCAAGCCCTATCAGCAGTAACATTTTCTTCTTTGCGCCCATTATAAATAAAGAGGGGGAAAGATAGATTGTATTCCTGCCAGTTATCAGTGTGTCGTTGCTTCGAAATCGAAGGTTATCGTACCTGTGTGTGCGTTTAAATTATCTGGAGAACTTGGTATATCTATCGATATCTGTACCCATACATAGTCATCGCTTCCACTTGCAGCAGCGGTTGTATCTTCGGTATATCTCACCTGAGCGGTTGTATCCCATCCAGTAGCAATATTTGTTCCGTCCATATTGGAAGGATCACTGTTTCCTGTAGCAAGAGTCCATGCAGTTGCATCGGCAGGTGTTACATCAGTGCTTTTATTCCACATGAAAACGCTGCTTGCATCGTTCTCCGCCTTTGCTGTCGGGTCGCCGTGAAGCCATATCTGCAGATAGTCGGCACCGCTGGTTGTTGATACTTCTATGTCTGTTATATTAACACTGAAATTCTCCTCATTGACAATTGCAAATGCCGCTGTGTATGTCTTGTTAATTCCTGCGGTGAGATCTCCGAAATCTAACTGTATGGTTGTATTGGTGCCGTCAGCCCTTAGAACTCTCATTCCGTCTGTTGCATTGTCCCCACCTACAAAGCGAATAAAGCCGTTGGACGGATGATTAATATTATAGGTATAGCTAAGTTCTGCTCTTGCATACTGTGTTGCCACAACTGCAGATATTGCCACCATTGCCACCCCGACGATCAATATCTTTTTTCTCATTCCGTTCATGGTTTTCCTCCTTTTGACCTCGCAGGGTTAGGTTCTTTTTGGCTTTTTGGGCAAATGCCCCCGCCCCGCTCCGTTTCATATACCATCCCTTAACTACGCCAATTCCTAAAACTTGTTTCTTTTTCGAAGTAATTGGCAGTCCTGTTCATCGCTTCTCTAACTGTTTCAAAATTGCTATTCTGTAGGATATCTTTATCATACTTTGAGAATACTCT
>JAYEJS010000064.1 GCA_034660695.1 Candidatus Thermoplasmatota archaeon
ACCCGATATTCCTACAAAATCGTAACGTGGTAGTTTTTACTGCTGAATCGTAAGTTTTTCTGATAGATAAAAATTCATAGTCACCTTGCCAGAAAAAATGAGACGTTACAAAATTTCAGGAATATCTTTAGACCCTAAAAAATTTATATGAAAATTAAATGCTTTTAGAAAAGTTTATAAATTAACATCCAATATATAGACGTTCATAAAATGAACGTTAAAAATTTGGATGTTAAAGAAGATGAAAAACATGAAAAAGAAAATATTATTAGTTAACGCAAATTTTGTTCACAACCATAGCGTTTTTACTAAGCTCCTAATTAAAACTATAGTTAATCCTTCTCTGGTACTACCATACGTTGCTGCATCGATTCCAACTGATCGGTACTCAATAAGGCTTGTTGATGATGCTTACCAAGATGTTGATTTTAATGAAGAATGTGATCTTGTTGGGATATCAACAGCAACTCCCTCTGCACCAAGAGCCTACTATATAGCAGATGAATTTAGAAGGGTAGGAAAGACGGTTGTCATCGGGGGGCTTCATCCCTCTGCCCTGCCTGAAGAAGCCGCAGAACATGCAGATGCTGTAGTTATTGGAGAGGCAGAACTAAGCCTTCCCCAGCTATTGAAAGATTTTGAAAATAATTCGTTAAAAAAGTTTTATAATAATAGCAAGAATAAGATTGGTTCGAAAAAGATACCCCTGCCGAGAAGAGATTTAAATGGAATGAATCCTCTTCTTGCAGGCATTCAAACATCACGTGGATGCCCATATAATTGTGAATTCTGCATGCTCGCTAGCATCAATGGAACGGCATATCGACCTATACCTACAGATAACGTGATTAAAGATATACAGAGAATTCCAAGGAAGTTTTTAATTATGATTCATGATTCATCATTAACTATCGATCCGGATTACACAAAAGTACTATTTAAACAAATGCAATCGTTGAACAAAAGATTTATGTGCTATGGAAGCGCCCCTGTGTTAGCCAAAAACGAAGAAATAATAAAATTATCAAAAAGGGCAGGATGTGTATACTGGTCAATAGGGTTTGAGAGCATATCACAGAACTCCTTAGACGAGGTAAACAAAGGGTATAATGTAGAAATGTATGCATCTGTAATAAAAAAAATCAAAAAATATGGAATAGGAGTTTTCGGCTCTTTTGTCTTTGGTTTTGACAATGACACACCCGACATTTTTGACAATACAATAGAAACTGTACAAAGTTGGGGCATCGATGCAGCCGAATTTAACATATTGACCCCCTTTCCTGGAACAAAGATATATCATCGTTTCGAGCGAGAGGGGAGAATCCTTACAAAGGACTGGTCAAAATATGATTTGCAACACGTGGTTTTTCAACCAAAGCAGGTGTCTCCTGAAGAGCTGTTCGATGGGGTGAGGAATGTATCAAAGACATTTTATTCCATTCCTAACATTTTAGGTAGAGAGTTTTCTGTTAGAATACAAAACATACCAAAATTTTTGTATACTGTAGGGCTGAACACAGGAATGAGAATATTCCATAGGAAAGGGTTCAAATTTTATAGAAAACAAGTCTCTTACAATTTAGCTGATGAATTGTCGATAAAAAAGCGAGAAGAAAAAGATATTCCTACAAAATCGTAACGTGGTAGTTTTTACTGCTGAATCGTAAGTTTTTCTGATAGATAAAAATTCATAGTCACCTTGCCAGAAAAAATGAGACGTTACAAAATTTCAGGAATATCTGGTG
>JAYEJS010000065.1 GCA_034660695.1 Candidatus Thermoplasmatota archaeon
TGGAACTGAAGAACTTCTTTATCAGTGACTTCTCGCTTGAGTGTTTTGTTTCCACTTTTCGGTATTCTTATTCGAGCCATGCTATGTATAATGGCTTTCATTATATAAAGTATGCGGGTTAATTAAGAGTGATTAACTATATCATAGATATGGATCACGGATTCGCCATAATACATATAAAGAGCGCAATTAAAATAGAGCGAACACCAGGAGTGGCTGCTTTTTTATTATCTGCGCTCGCATCGAACCCATCCAATAATTAAACTGTACCCGATTGAATAATGATGCATAAATGGTCTAACGACCAACGTAAATGATAATAACCTATCACATTCCATATCAAAACAAACATATCAAACAATTTCGAGAGAAAAAAGTAGAATAATTGATAGAGCCACAGCTATCCCAAGGCAAGATTTTCCTTCAGAGTGAATTTCTAAAGTCCTGGCCTAACAAACATATCGCACCACGCTTTATTCTTGAAATATGCTCGAATATTGTGTTCGCAGGAAATCAAGATAGAAAATTTATGTCTGTTTTCCGGCTTCCTAAAATAGCACTTGTATCTTCTCGATTCAAGATTACCAAAGTATCTTTCCCCGAGTTTTCGCATTCGATATTTTTTGCTGTCAAAATCTTTCCGAGATTTCTTTCTGTAAGACTTGCGTGGATTTCCTTTTTTCTGTTTAATATGCAATTCTAACCCAAATTTATATGCTTCACGGTAGTTTTCTTCAACATCGAACTCTGGATCTCCAAGAAGAATCGAGCCCAGTGGTAAGCAAGGAATGATGTCTTTAATCTTGTTCGTCGGATTTTTGATGCACCTCACGGTACTGGTAGCTGTTCTAGTAACGGCAAGATACTTTTGATATTCCCTGTGAAGCTCTCCTTTCATAGCTATTTTTTTCTCTACTAAAGTTTCACAAGTTATTGCCGAGCCATCTATCACAAAAATGTCCAAATTCTCGCCGAATTTTGAATAATTCTCAACCAAAAGTTCGTCTAGCCTTTGTACTGCTTTTTCAAGCCATTCGGATGGTATCTTTTCGAATATGTGATGCAATTCTGAAGGACATGGGTACCTTTTACTTCCGTCTATGGTCATATTGTAGTCTATTTTTTTCAGTTCTGCAGCCAATGTAACAAAAGAATTCATTCCCTTAGCCAATAGTGAGGCTGCCAGTTTTTTACCATCGTAAATAGGTGGTCTACCTCTTTTCGATTTTTCGAATGGTGCTCCTAGTTCTTCAACAACTTCTTCGGCTATTTTTATCTCTTCTCCAAATGTTATTTCTAATTTGTCTAGACATCCTCTAAAAGGTCTCCTTGTCTTTGTAGACCAAGGTCTTTTACGTTTGTTTCTTAGAGAATATCTTTCTTCCCGTAATATTTGGTTTATTATCGTATTTTCAGTTCTTTCAGAGATCATGTTTATGATTTCTTCGAAGGATATATCTCCTTTGATTAAAGCTGCAAATTCTCTTGGAATTAATGTATGTGGAACCGCGATGTCTAGTAGTGGCAGGAATTCTCGCTTCGATAGGATTTTATTTATTCCAAATAGATGGTGCGACTGTTTCGCGATGCCAACACCTTTGTATTCACACTGTAAGCAAACTTCGTCATCGAGGTTTGAGGAAGTAAACCCCAAACCTTTCCCCTCCGTTATCACGCATAAATAAAGGGAATAGATTTAAAATTCCCTTCGCATATTCCGATTTA
>JAYEJS010000066.1 GCA_034660695.1 Candidatus Thermoplasmatota archaeon
ATATGGTCCACCTCGAATTCCTGGACGAGGAGGGAAATGATGTTCTTCCTGGTAAACCTGGGCATGTTGTTGTAACCAAGCTTTATGGCAGGGGAACGCCCGTGGTACGCTATGCAGGAATGAATGACTTTATAATTCCTTTAGGCGATACATGCAGCTGCGGGATACATACCAATCTTCTTGGTATAGTAGGCGGGAGAAAAGCCGATTCGATAGTACTGGACGGCGGAAAAATAATTCCTCCATCCTCAATAACAGGCATACCCGGCAAAGTCATGCACGAACTTGGAACTGACAAGATACAACAATTCCAGATAATCCAGAAAAGCAAAAGCATGGTGGAAATACATGTTGTCATTGACGAGAAATTGAGAGATGTTGGCCCACCTGTGGATAAAATATTTGATAGACTGAAAGAAAGTTACCAGCAGAAGTTCGGGGAAGGTGTTGGAATTGTGGTAAAAGAAGTAGATAAAATAAAGAAAAGCGAAATGGTTGACACGCCCCCGCATATTGTGATATCGGAAATTGAAATTTCTTGACTGCATTATGTTCCAATTTTTATATGCCTGTTGCATTATGGATACACATGAAAAGAGGCATTGCTTTTATACGCGGTATGGGAATGTTCGGTAGTAAAAATTATACAAAGGAAGAGATTATGGGATGCTTGAAAGAGATAAGAAACAAAGCCATCAATATAATCGGCATGTACGGAAATGATAATGTCATCTTCGAAAAAGAAGAAATGCATTACGCTTCCGTGGGAAAACTCATCGAGCGATGTCTTGAAAGAAAATTTAATGAGAGATTTTTTGTCACAACGAGAAGTATGGATACTATAAAGGGAATAGCAGGAAAGTTTGGGTAACTGGAGAAATGCCCTAATTTTAAATATTACTTTTTAATTAACGACTTAATCTGGAGGAGAAAACATGATAAAAGTGAACAAGGAGAAATGCTTGCGTTGTGGCGGGTGCGTCGGCTTGTGCCCTGCAGATGCATTGACTTTGAATGAAGCAGGGCTTAGTGTGTCGGAAGCTTGCACTGAATGCGGCATATGTGTTAGATTTTGCCCGGTTGAGGCACTGGAGGGATAAAATGGAAGTGGAATGTTTGATTGTGGGGGCGGGGCCTGCAGGGAGCATGGCGGCAAGGGAAATGGCAGCGAGAGGGATAGATACTCTTGTTCTTGAGAAAAGGCAGGAAATAGGGGTGCCAAAAAGATGTGCTGAGGGAGTGTCTTGTCACGGTCTCGAAAAATTGGGGATAAAAATAAATGATTTGGGTATGTCCAGAACGATAAAAGGGGCAGTACTCTATTCCCCTTCTGGAAAATCGGTTGCGATGGAAGGAAATGACATGGAGGGGTACGTCCTTGAAAGAAAGGTTTTTGAAAAGTATCTCGCAAGCGAGGCAATAAAGGAAGGAGCCAGATACATGATCAAAGCCCAGGCAATGAAAATGGAAAGGGAAGGCGGGCTATGGAAAGTGCATGTAAGAAGCCTAGACGGGGACGACGAAATAAAGGCAAAACTTGTCATAGGGGCAGACGGCGTGGAATCAAAGGTTGGAAGATGGGCAGGATTGAAAACGTTAAACAGACTGACGGACTATCATTCCGGCATACAGTTCGAGATGGCAGGGGTGAATGCAAACGAAGAGTACATACATCTGTTCTTTGGAAATAATATAGCCCCTTTAGGATATGCATGGATTTTTCCAAAGGCGTTTTCTGCCAATGTAGGCCTGGGCATTCTGGAAAAGGGAGCGAAAATGAGAGCTTATGACTATTTGAAGAAGTTTATAGACGAGCATGATGAAATTTTCAGGAATGCAAGCCCCATAGAAGTGAACAGCGGGGGTGTGCCTGTCGACCATTTCACTGGAATGGTGTCCGAAGGAGTTATGCTCGTCGGCGATGCCGCACAGCTCGTGAACCCCATCCATGGAGGTGGTATAGTCAGGGCGATGCATTCATCATTAATGGCAGCGGAAGTTGCAGATAAAGCTTTCAAAGAAAAAAATCTTTCAAAAGGCAGACTCATGGAATACGAAAATAGATGGAATGAGGAATATGAAGAAAAAACGAATAAATTGCTGAAGCTGCGGAGTTTTCTGGAAAAACTTGAGGACAAAGACTTTGAGTTGCTGGCTGACATTCTGGAAGGCGAGGACATATTCAAGTTAACCCAGGCAAAACTTTCGTTTTTCGTGAAGAAGTTGATAAAGAGGCCATCGCTATTTGGACTTGCCCGAAAGTATCTGAAGGAGTAAGGAAAGAGAAACATCCATCACATCTCTATGTGCTTTGTGGCATGATTCCAAGAAAAGTACATAGCTCCTGCTAATGATTGGTTGAAATTCTTCTATAAATCTCTCAATTTTTGATACGACCAGAATTTCAATCCAGCTTCATGATACATATTTCTTGTTTTATGACTCCGCACGCTTTCGCCAAATATTCTTTTCACGGCAGTTGCAGGCACTGGATACCATTTACCCGAATGTGAACGACATGGAAGGACTTATAGAAGAAACAAAAAAATAGTTGAAATGGGATTTGACGGAAAGGGTATAATCCATCCAAACCAGATGGAAATAATCCATGAATGCTTCATGCCCACCGGGGAAGAAACGGAGGAAGCAAGGAAGATAATAGAGGCTGTCGAGGAGGCACGTGCCAGAGGGCTCGGGACTGCATCATTGAATGGCAGGATGATTGACCTGCCCGTTGAAAAGAAGGCAAGAAGAATACTGGAGAGAGCAGGGCTTGACGCATGAATTAAATTACTGACTGCATGATTTTCCACAAAAGCGGGAAATGTCGAAGAATCTCCTGCATTACTGGCGGGATAATGGTGGGGATATAGGTCCTGGGAGTTGCAAGAGAAACGGGCAGTATGAAAAAATCCCCATCATTGTTCTTATTTATTATCTTCACATACCCGCTGAAATCCCTGATTTTTTTATCAGGTGCCGCCACCGATACTTCCACGATAACTCCGTCATCTCCAAGCACCAGACCCCCTCCACTTGAGGGCGTAAATGTCCATGTGCCCCACTCCGGGTAGTCTCTTATCTCCCAGTCGAGGAGCGAACCATGCTTGCCAACGTTCTTAACCGTGAAATTGGCAGTGACCTCATTCCCTGCTACCACATCATCCCAATGGAGTTTTCCATCGCAGTATATGTCAGAGCCAGATCGCTCATTCATGACATCGACAATGGCACCTTCAACAACAGTCAGTCCGTATGGTACCTCATCCGGCAGCAGATACCAGCCGTTCCACAAACCGTTCCAGCCGAAATTCAGATGGTAATAATCATCAGTGTTATATCCGTCAACGACAAGGTTGTGCCCGGAGTCCCAGTTGGGAGTAACCAGTGCCAGATGAACGGGAATACCGTCCACCATATTCATCCTCATCCGCCCGTACAAACTGGAATCGTTTCCGTCCAGTAGTTCCATACCATCGATACCAAAACGGAGATACGCCCGATATGCCTGGTTCACTCCAAAAGTACCCGATATCTCCGAACTATAGACCTGTTGTGCCGCAACCCCGCAGGCAAAAACAAGGGATGCCTTATCATTGCCAGTGAGCGAGATGTTATCCCGGTAATGAGAGGAAAGAGTGACGAGATACCCGTCAAGCTCCGGGAACGAGGGAAAGTCATATGCTTCACTGTCATCATCAATCCAGTATCGGTTGCCGTCATAATTGTGATAATAATCATCACTGTCATTAAAGACAACGCCATTTATACTTCTGTGATAATCCAGAATCTGCGCCATTGCAATCGCAGGGCATCCCGCAACGCTTCTCCGCCCGTTATTTCCGTCAATAGGACAAAAATTGTTGTAAGGTGATTCCTGGTGCCAGTTGGCTTCCAGCCATCCCCCCGTTGAAGTTGCCCCCTCGGGAGGCCACTGCTGGAAGTTGCCATTCCCCAAATTTCCGGTTTTTTCATTCATCAGAACGTTCCACAAAAGGTTTCTGCTTTCAATGATGCACTCAGGCAAGTCTGGAATGCCTTCATATCGAAGCCGGATATCCGATTTGAGTATCTGGAGAAGGACATTCTGCTCCCCATTGCCCGAAAAATTGCTTGTGAAGGAATATGCAATCACCGGCGGGAGACCAAAATCTGCAGATGTAACAACATATCCTCTGGGATTCAAATCAAATACGTAGAACAATATTTCCCCGTTATCATCGGATATTTTAGTTTCACTTTCAATGGAAAAATCATCGGATTTTCCAAGCTGGACAAGTTTTGCATTTACAACTCTGGCAGCAGTTTCAATCCCTATCGGATGATAGAGCTGGACATCGGAACCCCCGATGCCGTCTATGAAAGTTATGGTGCCTGCCCCAAAAAATAATGCGACTGCGGCAAAAACCAGGATTTTTCTCCGTACTGTTTCTATCATTTTATCCGTTCCAGTATGGAACCAGTTGCCACATATAATATTACCTTTTTGCATATGGCGAAACGGTTCCAAGTATCCGGCAATATTTATTTATACAGATGCAAGATTGATTTGGTATGAAGCAGAGAAAATATATAGCAATAGGCATGATTTTTTTGATGGTTAGCAGCTTTTCACTCGCCGGGGGATTTCTGGAAAAGGAAAGAAAATCTGCACATGCTACACCTGACATTCTTCCAGCTCAGACCAATAATGAAATTTTTGAAAAGGCTATAACCATGCTCATGCAAATTGCCCACATGCCGGCTCTATCCGCGGCCATAGTCAAAGATGGAAATGTCATATGGGCGAAGGGATTCGGCCTTTACGACAGGGAAAATAATAAGGAAGCCGATGATGACACAATCTACCTTGTTGCATCAATATCCAAAACATTCACCTCCACAGCATTGATGCAACTTTATGAAAAAGGGCATTTTGACCTGGATGATGATGTGAATGATCGTCTCCCATTCAGTTTGCGAAACCCTAATTACCCTGACAAGCCGATTGCGTTCAGGATGCTGCTTGCCCATCAGTCGAGCCTGGCTACAGACCCGCCCGGATTTTATGCTTATATTCCTGGAGATTTAGAAATAGTGGGTTATCCATATCCATGGCTTGAGGAATACCTTGTTCCAGGGGGTATGAATTACATTCCACAGATATGGACGGATTTGCCACCCGGGGCGGAAATGAATTATGCCAATGTGGGCTATGGTCTGCTGGGCTACCTTGTAGAAAGGATTTCCTGCAAACCCTTTGAGGAATACTGCAGGGAAAATATTTTCGAGCCACTGGGAATGAATGATACGAGTTTCAGACTGGCAAATGTGAATGTGAGCAGGGTTGCAGTGCCATACATATTTCAGCTCGGAGAATATTATCCGCTTTTGCACTACGGCATTCTCGATTATCCGGCAGGCGGGCTGAGGACCACTGTACTGGACCTTTCCCGCTTTCTTATCGCCCATATGAATGAAGGGGTGTATAACGGTACCCGCATTCTTAATGAAAGCACAGTTGAAGAAATGCATACCGTCCAGTATCCAAGTAGCAATTACAATTTTCAGTATGGGCTAGGATGGCAGATATGGAAAACGCCGACGGATATATATATCGGGCATACGGGCGGCTTGTACGGCGTGGCTACAAAGATGGCGTTCAGGCAGTCCGACAACACGGGAATCATTTTCTTTACTAACAAGGAAGTGGGCAATATACGAGAAGTGATTGCATTTTCTTTGATAGAAAGACTGTTGTTCTGGAAAGCAGATGGTTTCACATTATCAGAACTTCAGAAAACCAGGATGGAGAATGCGGTTCTTGCAAACAAACATTTACTGAAGGATGAAATGAATTCAAATGATTGGATGCTTGAATTGCCGTGTCATGTTGATTCCGTGCTGAAAATGGTTTCGAGCTAATAACCAAAAATCTTTTTTCAGTAAAGCCTTAATCAAAACTATCATTATAATTGTTTCTACATCTCCATGAAATCAACGGTTTGATAATCCGAAAATGCCAGCAATAGCATTACTTTTATAAACACAAATCATATTGGAAGTCGAGAGATATGAGCGATTTGGAAAATCTTCCGGGAGTTGGCCCGACCACGGCGAAAAAATTGGAGGAAGCGGGTTATAGCAATTTGATGGCGATAGCGGTTGCATCACCTGGTGAACTTGCAGGAATTGCCGATATAGGGGAGAGCACTGCAGCAAAAATAATTCAGTCGGCGAGGGAGAAAGCAGACGTAGGCGGATTTGAGACAGGGGACGTAATTCTTGAAAGAATGAAAGAGAGAAAGCGTCTCACCACCGGTTCAAAATCTTTTGATGAGTTGTTGGGCGGCGGGTTTGAAAGCCAAGCAATCACGGAATTATTCGGGGAGTTTGGTTCGGGAAAGACACAGGTAGCCCATCAACTGTGTGTGAATGTTCAAATGCCAGAAGATGAAGGAGGGCTTGCAGCCCACACCGTATTCATAGATACCGAAAATACTTTCCGTCCCGAGAGAATAATACAGATGGCCAGTGCGTATGATATGAACCCAGATGAAGTACTGAAGAAAATACATGTTGCTACAGCATATAATTCAAACCATCAGATGATGCTGGTAGAAAAGGCAATGGAAATCGCAAAGCAAAATCCCGTTCGCCTCATAGTTGTCGACTCGCTCACCGGGCATTTCAGGGCTGAATATGTCGGAAGAGGGACGCTGGCAGACAGACAACAGAAATTGAATACGCACATGCATACCCTGCTGAAATTCGGAAGATTAAACAACGCCGTGATATGTGTTACAAACCAGGTGTCTGCAAAACCCGATGCATTTTTCGGAGATCCGACACGACCCATAGGAGGGCATATCGTAGGGCATACGGCAATGTTCAGATTATACCTCAGAAAATCCAAAGGAGGGAAAAGAATAGCTCGCCTTATAGATTCCCCCTACCTTCCCGAGGGAGAAGCCATTTTTATGGTCAACGAAGCAGGCATTCGTGACTGACATGGCCAAAAGAATGGAGCTGCCGCAGGGAGCCGGCGGGAGTGAAACCGCATCCCTCATAAAAAAATATATTATCCCTCATTTCCACCAGCCCGATATGGAAGTTTCGCTGCTTGACTTCGATGATTCTGCGGTTGTAAATGGTATCGCCTTCACGACAGATACCCATACAGTAAAACCAATTTTTTTTCCTGGTGGGGATATAGGAAAACTGGCGGTTGCGGGAACCATAAACGATGTAGCAGTGATGGGTGCGAGACCGATAGCTCTTTCTGCAGGGTTTGTTATAGAGGAGGGTTTTTCACTGGATGATTTCGAGAGAATCATAAAAAGCATGGGCGATTTGTCCTCTGAAGCAGGAGTTCCGATAGTTACGGGTGATACCAAAGTTGTTGAGTGTGGAGCTATCCAGGAAATAATAATAAATACCGCGGGCATAGGTGTGGAAACGGAGATACTGAAAAAAAATATGCATCAGGTCGGCAGAGGAAAAAAATGGCTGCAGGACTCTTCCCTTCAGCCTGGAGATAAAATACTGCTGAGCGGAAAAATAGCAGACCACGGGATAGCGATTATTTCTTTTCGAGAGAGATATGGATTTGACACAAAGATTAAGTCTGACGTCGCCCCAATTAATGGGCTGACGGAGGAATGCCTGAAAGTTGGCGGCATCGTTGCAGCCAAAGACCCCACGAGAGGAGGACTTTCAAACGCCCTCAACGAAATGGCAGAGAAATCAGGAGTGGGAATGATGATTGATGAAGAAAGAATCCCCATAAATGAGGGAACAATTGCTGCATGTGAAATGCTGGGCATAGACCCCTATGCCATTGGAAATGAAGGCAAGGTTATTATGGGTGTTGTTGAGGAAAAAGCAGATGATGTGCTCAAGGCATTGAGAAAACATCCTTTAGGAAAAGATGCCGAGATAATAGGAAGAGTAACAGACGAAAAACATGTCATACTGGGAACAAGCGTCGGAGGAAAAAGAATTCTCGAAACGCCGATGGGAGACCCTATACCAAGAATTTGTTAATTGATCATTTCTGCAGCAAATTTTTCAAGCTTTTGCTTATTTGGATATTTCTTTAGGCTTAAACAGTTTCTCCATGATTTGGAGGCTTTTTGTCTTGGGATTCAAACAAGTTGTTACGAGAGCATATTCTGCACCTTCTTGAGCAATCTCTAATTTTTTCAGAAATTTTTTCGTTTTTCTGGCAGGTCTGCCGATGGTAACAATGCCGGTTTTATCTCACTGCCTTTCCTTTCCCTCCCCTTCAATTTTATAACAAAAATACTGCCGTTTGGTTTATTATCCTCAATATAAACACTGCCCCCATATCTCTCAACTGTTTTTTTGACTATATACAATCCCAATCCTGTTCCCCCGGTTTCGCCATAACTGAAATGATCATCAAACACCTTTTCTTTGATTTCGTCGGGAATGCCAACGCCATAATCTGCGATGCGTATCTCACAGAAATCGTCTTTGCTGTTCATAGTGATATCTATTTTATCCGTCTTTCCATGCGTTACGGCATTGCTCACTATATTGTCAATGACGGAATAAAATGTATCATCAGCAAAAACTTTGCAATCTCCTTCAATATTAAGTTCAGTTGTTGTATAATTTTTTGTAACGCCTTCTATGACTTTTCTGGCATCGTACAATTTCAAATCCTTGCTGGTAGGGATAGAGAATTCATGCTCTCTCATTTTTCTTATTAATTCAGCACTCTTTTTGATATGCTCAAACGCTTTTTCCAAGTATTTTTCATCATTGGTTTCCTTATAAACGCTCAATGCACCTCTTACAATAGTTAAATCGTTTAATATATCATGTCTCATAATTTTATTTACCAATTTAAGTTGCTCACGATGTGCCTTCAGTTCTCCCTCTGCCTGTTTGCGTTGCGTTATGTCTTTGTACATCACCACGGAGCCTATGAGATGGCCATCAACTTTAATTGGGGCAGCGGATGCGGAGACTTGAACTAGTGATCCATCTTTTTTCTTTCTAACCGAAACTCGGCCGATTAACCCATAGATTTCTGGTAGTTTCTCCATTAAAAAAAAGAAACCTTTATATAGTATTAACCCATATACATTAACCCATATGGCACAGATTCCGATTAAAGTTAAAAA
>JAYEJS010000067.1 GCA_034660695.1 Candidatus Thermoplasmatota archaeon
TTTTATATCTGGGCAGCTGCTCTCAGAAAGGTGAGTATGCAAAAAGAAAGAAATTGGGATAACATATCAATTCCCTCATAGCCTTATGCAATTCCTTGCTCTTATTGGTTGTCACCCACATATTATTTGCTTACTCTGCTGAAGAGAGGATGATGAATAAGGGGTAAAGAAGGGATGAACCCCTTTTCCATTGCATGGCCATCATGTTCTGCATTCAATGTGAAGTTTCCATATGGCTCCATTGCTGGATGTTTGTCAAACATGAACCAGGGAATGCGGAAAAGAAAAGAAAACCTGAATACATCTATAACCACATCCAAAGTTCCTTTTACTGGTTTAGGAGTTGATAATGACCAATCACTCCAATAATTTCTATCCCACACGTTAGGAAACGGCTGCTCAAAAAACCAGAAGTAGGCATTTCTGTCATTGTCGATGAGGTTGTTGTATTTGATATGATTATTTTCACAATAAAACTCTAGGTAAATTCCTACACCGTTTGAGTATACCTCATTCCATGTTACCACATTATTATTGGAAGTAATATAGCCAGTACCGGATTGTATCATAACCCCTCCCTGATTTGAATAAATCTCGTTTCCAGAAATGGTACAATACGAGCAATCAGTAAGGAGCAATCCCCCATAGGCATGATTATGAATGGAGTTATTCAGAATTGAAAGATTTGAACAGGCACACGCTGTTATTCCGTATTGGTCATTGGAATAAATATGATTGAAGGAGATAATAGCATCATCTGTGTACCATAGCTCTATGCCATCACAATTTTTTGTTATATTATTATAAGAAACAACGTTATTCGATCCGCCATTTATCTCCAACCCTTCTGCCATATTATCTTTCAACGTATTGTGTATAATAAAATTGTTTTCACAATGGTCGACTTGCAATCCACTCCAATAACCCTTTGTAATTTCATTATTTTTTATGGAGTTATAAGATGATTGGTCAAGATAAAAAGAGCATCGTCCATACATAAAAGTGTTATATTCTATAACATTGCCATCTGATCTGATTTTACAGGCAGGGGGTTCCTCTGGGGCAACAAGCACCTCTTTGCTTTTCATGACAAATCCTTTCAGTGTGCATCTATCTGCCGTTATATTTACGGCAAAATTTCTTCCCCCTCCATCAATGATTGGCTTTTCTCCATTTTTTTCTATGCCAATCAGAGAAATGCTTTTGTTTATTACAACGCTTTCATTGTAATTGCCGTAGTAAACAAAGATTGTGTAGCCATTTTCTGCATCATTTATGGCAGATTGAATGCTCGTGTAGTTGTTTGGACCTGAACCGCCGACGTACAACACTCCATTGCTTGTAATAATAGTATGAACGTTACTCCCGTTTATCGATGCAAATGGAACGAATATAAGGAATGCAATTGCAAGCGTTATTATCTTATTCATGGTTTTATATCACCTCCGTGCTTAAATTTCTTTTGGCAAATGAAAGGGAAAAGGGTCAGACCGTAGCGGTCTGAGAACTGCTATCCGATGTGCTTCCACTGCTGTCATTGCTGACATAGAAATGCCATACTGGCCCGGTTGTAGTCAGTTGCCCATCGTCTGCAACGACCTTCCAGTAGTAAGTTGTTCCGGCCTGAAGATTGACAGAGTAATATACGGTTGTTGCCGTTGTTGTTGCTATTAGATTGTCCGGAGTGC